>JAPWUU010000074.1 GCA_028275365.1 Candidatus Caldatribacterium sp. | reverse complement strand
GTCCTTTTTGAACTTGCCACCAAAGCCGATATCCCCGTGGTGCATACGCTCATGGGGAAGGGGGCGTTCCCTGAAAGCCATCCCCTGTCTTTGGGCATGCTTGGCATGCACGGAACGTACTGGGCAAACAAAGCGGTTATGCGCTGCGATCTCCTCATCGCTGTCGGGGCCCGCTTTGACGACCGGGTGACGGGGAAACTCGATACTTTTGCCCCCCACGCCAGAATCATCCACATCGACATCGATCCGGCAGAAATCGGCAAAAACGTGAAACCCCACATCCCCATTGTGGGCGATGCCCGGATGGTCCTCGCCGAAATCGTGAAGCGCCTTGAGCCCATGACCCACCCTGAATGGCACGAGGAAATTGCGCAGTGGAAGAGGGAGTACATTCCAAAGTACCGGGAAAGCAAGAAGCTCCTCCCCCACCAGGTTATTGAACGAATCTACGAGAAAACGAAGCACCTTGACACGATTGTCGTGACCGACGTCGGTCAGCACCAGATGTGGGCTGCCCAGAAATACCCCAGGGAGAAGCCGCGGACCTGGGCGAGCTCCGGGGGACTTGGAACCATGGGGTACGGACTGCCGGCTTCCATCGGAGCCCAGGTGGGCAATCCCGACAAGACCGTTATCCTCGTGAGCGGTGACGGGAGCATCTTCATGAAGATTCAGGAACTCGTGACTGCCGTGAATTACTGCCTCCCCATCAAAATCTTCGTGATGAACAACGAGTTCCTCGGAATGGTTCGCCAGTGGCAGGGGTGTCTCTATCGGGGTCGGTACTCCTGCACACGCCTCGTGAACCCGGATATCGCCCGGGTTGCCCAGGCCTTCGGGGCGGTGGGTATTTCGGTCACCACAAAAGACGAGCTCGATCGGGCCATCGATGAAGCCCTGAAGACACAGGACCGACCGGTCCTTGTGGACTGCCACATCGAGGAGGAAGAAAACGTCCTCCCCTTTGTGCCGCCTGGAAAATCTCTGGAAGAGATGATTCTCGAGTGAAGGAGGTGACGGTGTGGAACACATCATTGCGGTCCTTGTGGAGAATAAACCGAGGGTTCTGGCCCGGGTAGCGTCGCTTTTTGCCCGAAGAGGCTACAACATCGAGAGCCTCGCGGTCGGGCCAACCCAGGATCCCAGCATTTCCCGGATCACTCTTGTTGTCACCGGAAACGAGCACGTCCTGGAGCAGATTACCAAGCAACTCTACAAGCTCATCGAGGTCATCAAGGTCAGTGATTTTGCCAACACTCCGGTGGTCGACCGGGAACTGGCCCTCATCAAGGTCCATGCTCCCTCGAACTTACGGGGAGAAATCGCCCAGACTGCGGAAATCTTCCGGGCCCGCATTGTCGATGTTGACGAGGAGAGTCTCATCGTGGAGGTTACCGGGACCCCGGATAAAATCGATGCTCTGGAGCAACTTCTGCGAAAGTACGGTATCATTGAGATGACCCGTACAGGGCGGATAGCCCTGGCACGGGGCAGTCAATCCCTATAAAAGGAGGATGAACCATGGCGAAAATGTACTACGACCAGGACGCGAACCTCGACATCCTGAAGGGGAAGGTCATCGCCATCATTGGTTTCGGGAGCCAGGGGAGTGCCCAGGCACAGAATCTGCGGGACAGTGGCCTCAACGTCATCGTTGCAGAGCTCCCCGGAACCCCCGGTTTTGAGAGGGCGAAAAAAGCAGGGTTTGAACCCGTGAGCGCTAAAGAGGCGGCAGAAAAAGGCGACATCATCCAGATGCTTGCCCCTGATCAGTACCAGCCGGCAATTTACCGGGAATCCATTGCTCCCCACCTCACGAAAGGCAAGGCCCTCATGTTCTCCCACGGATTCAACATCCACTACCACCAGATTATCCCTCCTTTAGACGTCGACGTCATCATGGTAGCTCCGAAGGGTCCCGGGGACCTTGTGCGGCGGATGTACCTTGAGGGGAAAGGGGTACCTTCCCTTGTGGCCGTGTACCAGGACGCTACGGGCCAGGCCAAGGACATCGCCCTGGCCTACGCCAAGGGTATTGGTGCCACAAGGGCAGGGGTTCTTGAAACCACCTTTGCCGAGGAAACGGAAACGGATCTTTTCGGAGAGCAGGCCGTGCTCTGCGGTGGTCTCACCGCCCTCATCAAGGCTGGTTTTGAGACCCTGGTTGAGGCGGGTTACCAGCCAGAGGTGGCGTACTTTGAATGCCTCCACGAGATGAAGCTCATCGTGGACCTCGTGTACGAGGGTGGCCTCATGCACATGCGCCAGGTCATCAGCGACACCGCCGAATACGGTGACCTCACCCGGGGACCACGAATCATCAACGACCAGGTGAAGGCGGAGATGAAAAAGATTCTTGCCGAAATCCAGGATGGAACATTTGCCCGGGAGTGGATTCTTGAGAACCAGGCGAACCGTCCGGTGTACCATGCGCTCCGCCAGAAGGACGCCGAGCACCTCATCGAAAAGGTCGGCAAGACCTTAAGGAACATGATGCCCTGGCTGAAGAAGGAGGGATGATGATGCGACGTATCCGCGTGTTCGATACAACTTTAAGAGACGGCGAGCAATCTCCAGGAGTTGCCCTCAACGCCCAGGAGAAACTGGAGATTGCTCTGCAGCTTGCCCGCTTAAACGTCGACGTCATCGAAGCGGGCTTTCCCATTGCCTCTCCAGGAGATGCCGAAGGGGTGAAACTCGTTGCAGACAACGTGAAGGGCCGGGCTGTTTGTGCCCTGGCCCGGGCCAAAGACAAAGACATTGACATCGCCTGGGAGTGCTTGAAAAACGCCGAGCACCCCATCATCCATACCTTCATCGCCACCTCAGACATCCACCTGCGACACAAACTCCGCCTTTCTCGGGAGGAGGCCCTGGAGCAGGCAGTATGGGCGGTGAAAAGGGCGAAAAAGTATGTTGCCGATGTGGAGTTCTCCGCCGAAGACGCCACCCGCTCAGACTGGGAGTACCTGAGCCGGGTCTACGCGGCGGTCATTGACGCAGGTGCCACCATTATCAACGTCCCCGATACGGTTGGGTACATCACGCCTTTTGAAATGCAGGAGCTCATCAAGTACCTCTTAGAAAACACCAGGGGTATCGAAAAGGTTGTCCTGAGCGTGCACTGTCACAACGACCTTGGCCTTGCCACCGCGAATTCCCTTGCTGCTATCCTTGCCGGTGCCGGACAGGTGGAGTGTACCGTAAACGGCATTGGTGAGCGGGCGGGGAACGCTGCCTTAGAAGAGATTGCCATGAGCCTGTACGTCCGCCGGGACTTCTTCCAGGCCGAGACAAACCTCAACTTCCAGGAAATCTACCGCACGAGTCGCCTCGTGAGCCAGCGCACGGGAATGCTTGTCCAGCCCAACAAGGCCATTGTGGGTCAGAATGCCTTCGCCCACGAGTCTGGAATCCACCAGGATGGAGTGCTCAAAGAAAAGCTCACCTATGAAATCATGGATGCCAGACTCATCGGCCGGGAGGACCGAGTGCTGGTCCTTGGGAAACACTCGGGGCGCCATGCCTTCGCCAAAAAGATTGAGGAGCTCGGGTATAAACTCTCTGAAGAGGAGCTCAACCAGGCATTCCAGCGCTTCAAGCAGCTCGCCGACCAGAAGAAAGAAATCACCGAGGACGACCTCAAGGCTATCGTCTCTGAAGAGGTAGCAAAACCTGAGGAAATCTACCACCTGGATTTCGTGCACGTGTGCTGCGGGAACAACATCCTGCCCACTGCCACCGTACGCCTGGTGAAGGATGGGAAAGAAGTGCTTGAGGGAGTTGCCACAGGGGTTGGTCCGGTGGATGCCGCCTACAAAGCCATCAGCAAGATGCTCGATATTTCCTCAAATCTCGTGAACTACACCCTCCAGTCCATTACCGGGGGGACCGAAGCACTGGGCGAGGTCATCGTGCGTATCCTCGATGGGGACGAGGAGTACATCGGACGGGGTTCGAGCCAGGACGTGGTGGTGGCAAGTGTCATGGCGTATCTTTCGGCCATCAACCGGATGGCCCAGAGAAAGCGAAAACTCAACCCTCAAAAGGACTACGGAGAGAGTTGATGGACCATGGGGATGACCATCACCGAGAAAATCATCGCCGCCCACGCGGGAAAGGACAGGGTGGTTCCTGGGGAGCTTGTCGAAGTCACGGTGGACGTGATGCTCGCCAACGACATCACCGCTCCCCTGAGCATCAAAGAACTCGAAAAGCGGGGGATAGCAACCATTGCAGATCCCGAGAACATCGTCCTCGTTGCGGACCACAATACTCCCGCCCGGGACATCCCTTCAGCGGAAAACGTCAAGCTCATGCGGGAATTCGCAAGGAAACACGGAATCCGCCACTTCTTTGAGGGAGGAGAGGTCGGGATAGAACACGTGCTCTTGCCCGAACTCGGCCTTGTGGTCCCGGGGGATCTCGTCATCGGTGCCGACTCCCACACCTGCACCTATGGGGCTCTGGGGGCCTTCGCCACGGGCATGGGGAGTACTGACCTTGCCGCCTCCTGGGTTCTGGGGAAGACCTGGCTCCGGGTTCCAGAGTCGTTGAAGTTCGTCCTTTTGGGAGAGCGGCGACCCTTTGTCACCGGGAAGGACCTGATTCTCTTCATCATCGGCCAGATTGGGGTCGACGGCGCCCGGTACTGTGCCATGGAGTTCGAGGGACCGGTAATCCAGTCCCTTTCCATGGACGAACGCTTCACCATGGCCAATATGGCCATAGAGGCAGGAGCCAAAAACGGTATCATCGCCCCGGACGATACCACCCTCGCCTATGTTCGCGCCACAGGAACCTCCCGTACTCCGAGGCTCTTTTCTTCCGATGCCGATGCCGAGTGGAAGGAAATCCACACCATTGACGTCTCTTCCATCGAGCCCCAGGTGGCCTTTCCCCACCTTCCCTCCAATACCCGCTCGGTGTACGCCATTCCGAGAATCGAAATCGACCAGGTGGTCATTGGTTCCTGCACCAACGGTCGCATCGAAGACCTGCGTATGGCAGCCTCGGTCCTGCGAGGGCGAAAGGTCCGAAAAGGCGTGCGGCTTCTCGTTTTTCCCGGAAGTCCCAAAGTCCTGAGGCAGGCAGAAGAAGAAGGACTCATCAGAATCTTCCTTGAGGCCGGCGCGGTCATTGCCCCACCTTCCTGCGGCCCATGCCTTGGGGGACACCTCGGCGTTCTGGCCTCGGGGGAACGCTGTGCCTCAACCACAAACCGGAACTTCATCGGCCGGATGGGGCATGAGACGAGCGAGGTGTACCTTGTCAACCCCTACATTGCGGCAAGCTCTGCCGTTGCGGGGTACATTACTTCCCCAGAGAGACTCTGAGGTGAGACCCATGATTCGCGGAAAAGCAGTGGTTTTCGGAGACAATGTGGACACCGACGTCATCATCCCGGCCCGGTACCTCACGAGTACCGACCCCGAAGAACTCGGCAAGCACTGCATGGAAGGCCTGGATCCCCACTTTTCTCAACGCATCACCCCCGGAGCAACCATACTGGTAGCCGGGAAAAACTTCGGCTGTGGTTCCTCCCGGGAACACGCTCCCCTGGCCCTCAAAGGGTGCGGGGTTTCTGCCGTTGTGGCCGCCTCGTTTGCCCGGATTTTCTTCCGGAACGCCATCAACATCGGCCTTCCTATCCTTGAGTCCGAAGAAGCGGCAAGGGGGATCCGGGAGGGAGACATGGTCTCCATTGATCTTGCCCGGGGGGAAATCCGTAACGAAACCACAGGGGAGATTTTCTGGGCTCGACCATTCCC
>JAPWUU010000004.1 GCA_028275365.1 Candidatus Caldatribacterium sp. | reverse complement strand
AGGTGGCGAGGCAAGAACTCATAAAGCTCATTCCTCCCACCAACAAAGAACCAGGATGTCTCCGCTACCAGATGCACATCAACGTGGGCACAGAGTACGACAACTACATGGTGGAGAACCCCAGGCTCTACATGTTCTACGAGATCTGGCGGAGCCGTGAAGACTGGGACAAGCACATGGAGATGCCCTACATCAAGGCCTGGTTTGAGAAGTCCAAGGAGGTCTGCGAGAAGATTGACCTCTCCATCTGGGAAGCGGTGGACCTCCCCACGAACCCCGTTTTCCGTGGTGGTGAGAACCCTGATCCCAAGGAGAAGTACACCCTCTTAGCCCTGGTGGACGTCAAGGAGGGCTGTGAGGACCGGGCCTGGAAGGAGATGCTCGCCCTTGTCCCCTACACCCACACTGAGCCCGGGTGCATTGAGTACACCATGCACGTGAACCTCGACATGGACACCATGGCCAGGAACTACCGCAAGATCATGTTCTACGAGAACTGGTACAACTTCAAGGTCTGGAAAGAGGACCACATGAAGGCCGAGTACCTGGTCCGGTGGTTCAACTTTGCTCCCCAGGTGACGGAGAAGATCGACCTCACCGGCTGGAAGATGATCGACTTCGAACTCACCCCCACAGGGAAGGAGAAGTGACGCACCAAGAAACGCAATGGGCGGGGAACATGCTCCCCGCCCATTTTTTATGCTCTCGCCAGGGAACTTCCGTCTTACCCCCTCACAATCCGCCCAAGCCCCTGTCTTTTTACCCCGGCAGCATTGGCCTCATCGGTATCGATATGGAACGCGAGCCGGCCGTTTGGAGAAACCCGGACGATCACATTCTGGAAAACCACCCCGATGGGTCCGGGCACCTCTATGGCGATTTTCTCCCCATCTCGTAGACCAAGCCTCTTTGCTTCTTCCGGGCTTGCATGGAGGTGGCGCATGGCCCGGATGGCCCCTTCTTTGAGCGTCACCGAGCCCTTAGGGCCCACAATGGTGATGGGGGCAGATCCTGCAACATCCCCACTCAGACGAACCGGGAGGTCCATTCCCAGATAAAACCCATCGGTGAAAGATAATTCCACCTGGTCGAACTTGCGAAAAGGACCGAGAATCCGCACACCTTCAATGGAGCGCATATTGGGACCAACGAGCGTCACCGTCTCCTGAGCAGCAAATTCCCCTCGCTGGGAGAGTTCCCGAAGTAGAGTCAGCTCCTTCCCCTTGCCGTAGAGCACCTCAAAGGTCTCCCTTGTGAGGTGGCAGTGGCGGTTTGAAACCTCAACGGGGATGGTACATGCTTCCCCCGGTGCCTCATGGGTGCCCTGGAGTTCCTGGACCACGATTTCGGCAATGTACGCCACAAGGTCATCGAGGCGCTCCATGTTCTCTCCCTCACTCGCCTCCCGTGACAATCTTCACCGAGGCGCTCGTCCCAAGACGAGTGGCCCCGGAGAGAATCATGAGCCTTGCGTCCTCAAAGGTCCGAATGCCCCCTGAAGCCTTAATCCCCATTTTGGGACCAACGGTCCTCCGAATCAGCGCGACATCCCGGGCGGTGGCACCTCCCGTGGAGAACCCTGTGGAGGTTTTGACGAAGTCATACCCCACCTTTTTGATAATTTCAGAAGCCAGGACCTTTTCCTCATCGGTGAGAAGACACGTTTCGATAATGGCCTTGGTGACTGTTGTGGGACGGCAGGCCCGCTTCACTGCCCAGAGGTCCTCTTCGAAGGTCTTGAGGTCCCGGGATTTCAGCGCTCCGATGTTGATGACCATGTCGATTTCATCGGCTCCGTTTTCGATAGCATTGCGGGTTTCAAAGGCCTTGGTGCGGCTATCGGTTGCCCCAAGAGGAAAACCGACCACCGTGGCTACCTTGACCCCGGTCCCGCGAAGCCTTCTGGCACAGAGGGCAACCCAGCAGGGGTTCACACATACAGCGTAGAAACGGTACTGCACAGCTTCATCACAGAGCTTCTCGATCATTGCCCTTGTGGCGTCAGGTCGAAGGAGCGTATGGTCAATGTAGCGGGCAATGTCTGAAGGAGTCACAACAAGGTCACAGGTACACTCTGAGGAGCTCTGAGGAGCACGCACCCGTTGCTCCTCACTCCGGGAAACACCCTGAAGCCTGGCCAATACCTCTTTTGTTACCCGCTCGATAAGCTCTTCTCGATTCATGGTCCGAAATGACCCCTCTCCACCGCCATGATTTTGTTCACCCGGGACCAGTGCCGTCCCCCGGCAAATCGCGTCTCAAGCCAGAGTTTCACAAGCTCACACAGTTCCTCCGGCGAGTGTCGAGCTCCAAGGGTGAGGACATTGGCGTTGTTGTGCTCGCGGCTGTTGATGACGCTGTCCCGGTCATAGCAGAGCGCCGCCCGAATGCCCCGCACCTTATTGCACACCATACAGGAACCGATGCCCATCCCGTCAATCATGATTCCCCGTTCGCACTCCCCAGAGGCGACTTTCTGCGCCACCTTCACGGCAAAGTCCGGGTAATCCACGCTCTGGTCTCCGCTGAATGTCCCCACATCGTACACCCGGTACCCCAAAGAGGTGAGGTACCGCTTGAGGATTTCCTTTGCCTCGAAGCCCCGGTGGTCCGAGCCAATGGCCACCCGTACCACATGGTCCTTCTGGTTCACGGGGTCAGGCTCGGTCTTTGGGGGAGTCCCCAGGGCATGCAGCCCTCCCACCACGTTCTGGACGACTCGGGAAAAGCTCCGTTCTGGCATCGTCTCTCCCCCTACTGCTCAATCTCATCCACGATTCCCACGATGAGCATTCGGATTGGTGCCTGAGGATCGCCAAGAATCGTCCGGCAGGAATTCCCCTCATCGATCACAAGCACCGTATCCCCAATCCCTGCCTGGACCATATCAAAGGCAAGGAGCGTCTGGCCCCTGGGTTTCCCCACCGCATCGATGGGCTGCACCACCATGATTTTCAGGCCCTGGAGGATGGGGAGCTTTGCCGTTGCCACCACGTTGCCCACAACCTTTCCAAGCATCACGAGGGTTCGCCCCCCTCAACCTGCACCGCATCGATGATTCCCATAATGGTACAATCCGAAGGATTAAACCAGTTGGGAAGGGCAAGTGCTGCCTCCCGTCCCCCTTCATAGAATACGATATCCCCGGGTCCAGCCTGCACCGTGTCACAGGCGACAATCGGTGACCCCACCGGGCGCAGATGCTCATCGAGCGGTTGAATGAGAAGCAGTTTCACCCCCTCGAAAGAGGGGACTTTTTGTGTTGCCACAACGGTTCCAATGACTCTGGCAATCCTCACGGTTTTCCTCCTCACACGATGCGGAAGTAGTCCACCAGGGTGCAGCGCCGCTCCCGGGTGAAGGTCCGGGCGCGGGTGAGACCCTCCCCGGTGGGGGTAGCAATGGTGAAACTGGTGAAACCAGCGCCGCCCTTCCCGAGCCCACTGTACGCCGGGCCGTTCTTCACAAAAATGGAACAGTCCATCATCTTCGCCATTCTCGAGAGATTGGCGATATTCCGGGAATGCATGACCGCCGTGTGCCGGAAATGGTGCTCACACTCCACGGCAAACTCCATGGCTTCCTCCACGTTGTGGAAACGCACAACAGGGATCACAGGGAGCAACTGCTCCGTCCAGACCAGGGGGTTATCCCGATCGACTTCACCAAAGAGAATTCTCGTGTTCTCGGGAACCCGAAGGCCGATTTCCCGGGCAATAAGGGACGCATCCTTTCCAACCCACTCCCTTTTCGGCTTCCCGGGCCTTCCCGGTCCTCCTGGTTCATCGATGACCAGGCGCGTGACCTCCTCCATCTGGCGCCGGTTGAGCCGGAAACCTCCGTTGAATTCCATGGCCTTCTCGAGGTCTTCGGCAACCTCGTTCACCACGAGGATTTCCTTCTCACAGACGCAGACGATGTTGTTGTCGAAACCGGCACCGAGGACGATATCCCGACCCGCCTTGGCAATATCGGCCGTCTCGTCCACCACGCAGGGAGGATTTCCGGGGCCGGCAGCAATAACCTTCTTGCCGCTCGCCATAGCCGCCTGGACCACCCCTCCCCCACCGGTGACCACAAGAAGGCGGACCATGGGATGCTTCATGAGTGCCTGAGCAGACTCAAGGGTGGGGTTCCCGATGGCGCAGACGAGGTTCTCGGGACCCCCGGCTTCGACAATAGCCTCGTTGAGAAGCGTCACGGTAGCGCAGGATGAGCGCTTTGCCCCCGGATGGGGATGGAAAACCACGGCATTTCCTGCTGCCACCATACTGATGGTGTTGTTGATGATGGTGGAGGTGGGGTTGGTGGACGGAGTGATGGAGGCAATCACCCCGTAGGGTGCCCGCTCGACAAGGGTGAGCCCATGTTCATCGGTGAAGGCCATGGGCTCAAGGTCCTCCACTCCCGGTGTTTTCAGGGCGGCGAGGCGGTTCTTCTCGACCTTATCCGCCACGCGACCCATTCCCGTCTCCTCGTGGGCCATCTGGGCAAGGGTTTCCGCTTCCCGCACAGAGACCTTCCGGATGGCACGGATAATGTTACGACGGGTTTCAAGGGGGAGCTCCATGAGTTTCTCATGAGCCTTCCGGGCCGCCCTCACCGCATCCTCGATGTTCTCGAAAACCCCAACACCCCGCAGAGGGGGTTCTCCCCGAACTTCTGGAGCCCTCGGGAGCACCCCGGTTTTTTCGAGTCTCTCAATCACCTGCTCCACAATGGAGCGGATATCGGCTTCTTTAACCTCCATACGTCAACCCCACCTTCAAAAGAGGAAGTACGGCCGGATATCGGGATGGGGACTGGGGATGATGACCTCCTTGCAGAGGAGTCCCCGCTGGGAAATCACTGTTTTCGCTGCTGAGACGGCTGCCTCCACCTCGTGGACATCCCCCATCATCTTCACGTACGATTTCCCACCCATACCCACCGCCAGACGCACTTCGGTAATGAGGACATCGGCCGTCTTTGCCGCCACATCGGCCGCCTCAATGCTGGCGATGGCCGAAAAGGACTCGACCACCGCTACGGCATCCCACATCTCGCAGACCACCGTCCCCAGAATGGCCGGGATAACCTGGGGATGGAGATTGGGAATGAAGAGCTCGTCCACCACGCAACCTTCTCCGGCTTCTTTCCCCGCGGTGAGCGAGGCGTCAACTTCGGCCACTTCACCACTCACCACGATGAGGAATTTCCCTGGACAGATGGTCTTCGCGTCAACAACCCTCACCGGTGCAGCCTTCACCATGGCATCCAGGGCCTTGATGCCTATGGCGATGGAATTGAATTCCAGTGCTCCCAGAACGACGATGTCCATTCGTCCACCTCAGCTACCGGGCCTCAATAACCACTCGCTCGTCATCGACAAAGACGACACGCCCTCCGATGCTGGCATGCACACGGGCACTGACCTCTTGCTCCGCCTCTCCCACAAGGTCTCCCTCCTGCACTACATCCCCTACCCTAACCACTGCTTGAGCCGGAGCTCCCGCGTGCTGCTTCAGGAGAAGCTCAACCCGTTCCGGTGGCGGAACCTCCCGCATCCGGAAAAGCGGGCGTTTCTCGTACTCTTCAACCCGAATTCTCCCCTTGACCCGCAAGATCGGGACCTTCCGGTACGGAAAGTCCACACGGGTCTGTAGAGCTCTTTGAGGAAACACCGGTCGATACTGCATCCTGAGGAACTGCTCTTTGATCGCCCGGTTCACCAGCCTCGGAGAAAGCTCCATCGGACAGGCAATTTCACACAGGCCACACTCGCTGCAGAGCACCGCACGCTCGATGACTTCAGGGGGCACATCGAGCCCAAGGGCAATCTGCCGCATGATCTTGTGTGGAGCCAGGTCATGCCCCAGAAGATACCGGGGGCAGAACTCCGTACAGTACGTGCACTGGCAGCAGGCGGTCTTGCTCTGCCTGATGATGAAGGGAAGGGGCAGGGTTTTCTTCTGCACGAGAACATGGTCCCGGGGGAGGACAAAAAGACCCGAAGTCGTCTTCGTTACCGGAGCCTTCAGGTCGGTGGTCACCAACCCCATCATCGGCCCTCCCACAAGGAGGACGAAGTCGTCCACCGTGGCGCCGCCGCAGTACTCCAGAACCTTCTCAAAGGGTGTCCCCACCCGCACCCGGAGGACCGAAGGCCGGCGAACTTCCCCCTGACAGGTCAGAGTGCGCTCGATCACCGGTTTCCCTTCCACAGCCCGGGCAATGTTCCGGAGCGTCTCAACGTTCAGCACCACCACGCCAACCGAAGGAGGGATCCCTCCTTCGGGAACAATACGCCCGGTGACCTCCCGCACGAGCAGGAACTCGTCTCCCGCCGGATAGTAATCGCCCAGAGGGAAAATGCTGAGGCCTTCTTTCCCCTGAGAGGCTTTCCGGAGGGCTTCCTCCGCGGGAGAACCTCTGCCCTTCAGAGCAATGACGCCCTTTCTGGCCCCGGTCGCTTCCATGGCGAGACAGAGACCCGCAACCACTGCTTCTGCTTCCTCTTCCATGACGAGCTTGTCGTTCCCAAGAAGCGGCTCGCACTCCGCACCGTTGGCAATGACCACCTCAACGGAGCGAGAGAGCTTCACATGGGTAGGGAAGCCTCCCCCTCCTGCACCGACCACTCCCATGGCTTTGACGGCTTCGGGAACTGTCATCGCCCTTCTTCCTTCCGGAAGACGACCTGGCCGTTCTCTTCTATGCGATCCACGATGCCGACAATGACACAGTCTATGGCCTTCTGGTAGGTGAACTCGGTCTGGCGAGCCGAACTCCCCTGGGAGATAAGGACAACCTCGCCTCTCCCACTCCCCACAAGGTCAAGGGCCACCAGGTACTCGCCCTTTTCTCTCCCCCGGGTATCGCAGGCCCGCACCAGAAGGTACTTCCCCCCGGTAATACCATCGTTTTTCTGGCTTGCCACCACCGTTCCAACAACCTTAGCCAGAATCATGCCTTCTCCTCTGGTCACGTGGTCACAACGGCGTCCTTCTGGTACACCACTTTCCCGTCGACTTCAATTTCATCCACAATCGCCACAATGGCGGCATCGCTTGGTTTACCCTCGGTGATAGCAGTCATCCGGGCGCTGCTCCCTGAAACGTAGAAAACAATTTCTCCCTTTCCCGCCCCGACACAGTCCATGGCCACAAGGTAATCCCCTTTCCCCTGGAGCGTCACGGGGTCAATTTTCTCAAGGAGCAGAAACTTGATGCCCTTGATTTTCTCCTCTTTGCGGGTGGAAACGACCGTCCCCACCACTCTGGCGAGAATCATGGGGTAATGTTCTCCCTCTCAATCCTTTTCACCGATGGTGATGTCCTTCTTCTTGCCGCCTCGACCAAGAGGAAGAACCTCGTCCACATTCGGATGAGGACGCGGGATGATATGGACGGAGACAACCTCTCCAACCTTTGCCGCCGCAACCTGTCCGGCATCGAGAGCCGCCCGCACTGCTGCCACGTCCCCTCGCACGATGGCGGTGACGTACCCTCCACCAATCTTTTCGTATCCGACGAGTTCCACCTTTGCCGCTTTGACCATAGCGTCAGCTGCCTCCACCATCGCCGCAAACCCACGGGTCTCAATCATGCCCAGAGCATCTGAGTAGACTTCGCCCATCGTTCCCTACTCCTTTCCATTCGTTCGGCAGGGAGCCGGCGCTTCCTGCCGAGGTGTTATTATTTACACAGATTCTGTCATGTATATAACACATTGCCCCTCTCCTGTCAATGAGGGACGGAGAGTTTCTGTTTTTTCGCTTGAGGCTTCTCTGGTCTTGCGCTAAGGTATTGGGGAGAAAGGAGGAAGGGCTATGCGCGTGGGATGCATGGGAGAACTCCTTGTAGAAATCATGCGGGATAAGGTGGACGTTCCTCTGGGTGTTCCCGGGGTTTTCCTCGGGCCGTACCCCAGCGGAGCTCCGGCAATTTTTGCTGATTGCCTGGCCCGCCTGAAAGGCGAGGTCTTTTTCGTCGGTGCCATTGGGCGAGACGATTTCGGCTTTCTCGTTCTTGAGCGGCTGCAAAAAGACGGAGTGGACACCTCAGGCATCAAAATCCTTGACGACTTCACCACCGGAGTGGCCTTTGTGACCTACTTCAGCGATGGTTCCCGGAAGTTCATCTACCACATTTCCCGGGCAGCTTCAGGACAGATATTCCCCGAGGACGTGCGGGAGGAGGATTTCGTAAAAGTAGACCTCCTGCACGTCATGGGCTCCACCATGCTCATCAACGAGAACTGTCGAGCTTCTTACGAGAAGGCTATCCGTATCGTCCGGGAAGCGAAAAAGCGCGTGAGCTTTGACCCCAACTTCAGGCCCGAGCTTTTAGGGAAAGACCGAGCCCGGGAGCTCTTCCTGCCCATTCTCAGGGAGAGTTTCATCGTTTTCCCCACCGAAGAGGAACTCTCCGTCCTCACCGGAGAGCAAGATCCCCTGAGGGCTGCAGAGAAGGTGCTCTTAGAAGGTCCGGAGATTGTGGCCATCAAACAGGGAAAGCGGGGGTCCACCGTGGTAACGAGGAAGGAAGTGTACACGCTTCCGGCCTTCCCTGTGGAGGAAGTCGACCCCACAGGGGCAGGAGACTGTTACTGTGCCGGGTTCCTGGCAGCCCTCTCCCGGGGGATGAGCGTGGAGGAGGCGGGGAGGTTCGCCAATGCCGTGGGAGCCCTGGCGGTGACCAGAAAGGGTCCCATGGAAGGAGCCCCGACCTGGGAAGAGGTGGAAGCATTCCTGGAACGTCTTTAAGGAAGGAGGAAGAGGATGTTCCCCCGCGAAACGGTTGACGCAAGCCCTATCCGGAAGAAAGCTCAAAAGGCCGGTATCCCGGTTTGTGATTTCCTGATGCAGAAAATGCAGGAGCTGGCAGAGCTTGAGGGGAAACCCCAGACACTCCTTGCCGTGTGCCCCAACTCCCGGACGGTCATCCGGGCAGCCCTGCGGGCAGCCAAACGGGCCCGGGCCCCGGTGAAGTTCGCCGCCACACTGAACCAGGTGGATATCGACCGGGGGTACACGGGGCTCACCCAGAGGGAATTCGTGGAGCTCGTGAAACAGGAGGCCGAGGCCATCCACTTTGAAGGGCTCATCATCATCGCCCTGGACCATGGGGGACCGTGGGTGAAGGACCGGCACACCATTGAAGGGTGGGACCTCAAAACGTGCATGGACTGGGTGAAGCGGTCG
Source organism: Candidatus Caldatribacterium sp. (assembly GCA_028275365.1). Classification (GTDB taxonomy): domain Bacteria; phylum Atribacterota; class Atribacteria; order Atribacterales; family Caldatribacteriaceae; genus Caldatribacterium. The sequence continues at coordinate 45,517 of JAPWUU010000004.1, read as the reverse complement.
TTTGAAGCCGCGCTTGACGCAGGGTACGACCTCCTCCACGTTGACCCCACCGTGGACCGAACCCTGCCTCCCGGAACGACGCTTCCTGTAGAGACGGTTATTGCACGGACGGTAGAACTCATCGAGCACGCGGAAAACCATCGGAAAAAGCGGGGGCTTCCTCCCATCTCCTATGAAGTGGGAACCGAGGAAGTCCATGGGGGGCTGGCGGACCTTGGGGTTTTCGAGCGGTTCCTCTCCGGGCTCAAAGACGCCCTGAAGGCTCGGGGACTTGGGGAAGTCTGGCCGATTTTCGTGGTGGGGAAGGTAGGAACAGACCTCCACACCACCCTCTTTGACCCCCAGGTTGCCCGGCTGCTTTCCGAAAAGGCCCGATCGTATGGGTCTTTCATCAAGGGACACTACACCGACTACGTGGAGAACCCCGAGGACTATCCGAAATCGGGCATGGGGGCGGCCAACGTGGGCCCGGAGTTCACCGAAGAGGAGTACAACGCCCTGGCTGAGCTCGCCCACATAGAAGAGGAGCTCTTTGCCCGGAAGCTGGTGGTCGAGAAATCGGAAATCCTTGAGGTCCTCACTCAGGAAGTCCGCAAAAGCGGCCGCTGGAAGAAATGGCTCCTCCCCGAAGAAATGGGGAAGGACCTCCTGGAACTCCCCAGAGAGCGGAAAATGTGGCTGGTGAAAACAGGATGCCGGTACATCTGGGCCCAGCCGGAAGTGGTGGCAAAAAGGGTGCTGCTTTACGAGAACCTGAAAAGAAACGGGTACTTCCCGGAGGACATCGTCCTCACAGCCATTGAACGTGCCCTCGACAAGTACTTCCGGGCATTCAACCTTGTGGACCTCGACCTTCGGCTTCAAAAAGTCCTGTGAAGTGGTATGATAGAGGGGAAAGGAGGGTATTCCCCCGTGAAAGGTCGCCTTTTCTGTGGGGCTGTTTTCGTGGTGGTCGGGGTCCTGGTACTCTGTGGCCTCCTTTTCGCCCAGGAGGAAGAGTTCACCATCCTCTCCATCCTGCCACCCCCCGACACCCTGGTGCCACCGGTGCTCACCGAAATCCGTATCGTTTTCTCCCGGGAGGTCGTCACACACGAGGACGTTGGGGTTTCCCAGGATTTCTCCTTCCTTCCCCTCTCCATCAATCCGCCCCTCCAGGGGCAGTTCCTCTGGGAGGATGAGAAAACCCTGGTGCTGAAGCCCAAAGGAGCGCTTCGGGAAGCCACCCGGTACGTCTTCCGCTTCCGGGACGACTTCCGGGATGTGCGGGGTAAGCTCCTCGCCGGGCGCCACGATTTCACCCTCTCCACCGAACCTCTCAGAGTTCTTGGCATCAAGCAGGTGGACTACACCGAAGAGGGTGGGGTGGTGCTGGAGTGCAGTTTCTCCCTTCCCGTGCTTCCTCAGAAACTCCGGGGGTTTCTGACGCTTCGGGATTCCCGGGGAAACGAAGTTCCCTACGCGCTCCCCTTAGGTCCGGCAAGCACCAGGCTCTACCTGACAACCGTTCCCCTTCAGGAACCGGTGCTTTCTGTGGAAATCCTCCCCGGACTCACGAGCGAGCGGGGTCCCCTGGGCCTTGAGGACGCCTACCGGAAGACCCTTGAAGTCACCTACGCCTTTGAGATTCTGGAGAACTGGGTGTACTTCGAGAGCCCTGAGTCCTGCGTTATCACCTTCAACACCTCCACGCCTGTTGACCCAGAAGCCCTGGCTCCCTTCATCCGCGTCGACCCCCCATCCCCCTTCACGGTTCGTCGAAGCTACGGAGGGTTTGCCATCGTTGGGCCTTTTCTCCCCAGGGAACGGAAGGTCATCACCGTGAAGCGTGGAGCCCAGGCACGCAACGGAGCGAAACTCCTTGAGGATTTCACCCAGGCCATCATCATCCCCGATCTCTACCCTTCCGTTGCCTTCCCCGTTACCGGGACCTACGTCACCGAAGCGCTGGGGGCACGAATCCCCGTAACGCTCCTCAACGTTCCTAAGGTGCGTGTGCTCCTCTGGCGGCTCTACGACAACAACATCCCCGTCGCCCTGGCAAACCTCCCCCAGGTTCCCGCTGAGGCCTTAGGGGAACTTGTCCGGGAAGAGACGCTCTTCAACGACAGTCCTCCCAATGTCCCTGTGCGGAAAGCTTTAGACCTTGTGCACCTCACGGGAAACCGAAAGGGGACGTATCTTCTCATCGCCCAGGATGCAAGCGACGAGAGCTGGGCCTTCGCCGAGCACCTTGTGGCCTTCACCGATATTGGCATCGTCGCCAAGGTTTTCCCCCAGGGTATCCTCGTGTGGGCCAATTCCCTGCGGGATGGAACACCCCTTGTCAACGCCTGGGTCAAGGTCTTCTCCCGAACCAATCAGCTGCTCCTTGAAGGAACCTGCGATGAAGGAGGACTCTTCCTGGGGACTCGGGACATCCCCTGGGACGAAAAGACCAGGCCCTACATCGTCACGGTGCAGACCACAGACGACCTCTCGTTCCTGGTCTTAGAGGGGGAACTCTTCGCCGTAAGTGGCTTTGATATCACCGGGCGGGAGTACCTGCGAAAAGGCTACGAGGCCTTTCTCTACCTCCCCCGGGGAGTTTTCCGGCCAGGTGAAGAACTCAAAGCCCAGGCCATTGTCCGGGGACCGGAGCTCCTTCCTCCGCCGGCTTTCCCCATCCGGTTTGCGGTGAGAAACCCTCTGGGTCGGGAAATTGCGGAAGAGAGCACCATGCTCTCCCCACAGGGTGGGGCAACCTTCTCTCTTCTCCTTCCGGAGAACGCCCCCACAGGAGCGTACGTCCTCTCCCTTACCCTCCCGGATGGGAAGACAGTCCTTGCGGAGAAGCAGTTCCTTGTCGAGGAGTTCGCCCCTCCTCGCCTCCGGGTTAACCTTCAGGCAAGTTCCCTCTCGGTCGCAACCGGGGAGGACGTGAGCGTGGACGTTACGGGCGAGTACCTCTTTGGCCGGAAGGCATCGGGGCTCCCTTTCACTGCCCAGGTGGTCTTTGAAAGTACTCCCCCCTCCTTCCCCGACTTTGCCACCTACACTTTCGGCAACAAAGAAGCGACCTTTTCCCCCTTCACCCTTCCTCTTGGGGAGGGGACGCTGAACGAAGAGGGAAGGGCGTCCTTCTCGTTCACGGTTCCTCCAGACCTCCGTCCTCCTGCTTTCCTCACCGGGAAAGTCACCGTCACCGTGAGCGATCCTGCTGGTCGCCCGGTGAGCGAAAGCCTGAACATCCTGGTTTCCCCCTACCCCGTGTACCTGGGAGTGGCCCTCCCGGAAGGGGAATTCGAACCGGGAGTCCCCCTTGCCATTGCCCTTGTGGCACTTGACAGAGAAGGAAAGCCAAAGGAAACCGAGGTGAATCTCCGGATCCTCCGCATCCTGCGCCATTTTGTGCTCTCCGCCCCGGAAGAGGGCGAAGGCCTGCGGTACCGGGAAGAGGAGGAATGGGTACCTGAGGTGGAGACTTCCCTTGCTCTTGCCGAAGGGAAGGGAACCTACACCTTCACGCCGAAAACTTACGGAGAGTACCTCCTTGAGGTGAGCGAGCCCCAATCCCTGAGCACCACCACCCGCAGGTTCTTCGTTTTCGGACGGTACGGTCTTGCTCCTCAGGGTGAGGCTCTACCGGACCGCCTCAATCTCGTTCTTGACAAATCCCGATACCGCCTGGGGGAAGAGGCCACCCTGCGGTACCGGGCACCGTTTGCCGGAAAAGCCCTGTTCACCGTGGAAACGGACACCATCGTGCTCTCCCGGATTGTTGCGCTTGAGGAGAGTGGCGAAATCCGCTTCGAGGTCACCGAGGCCATGGCCCCCAACGCCTACTGTTCCCTCGTGCTCCTTAAGGAAGGCACCCCACAAGAAGGTCCGCTTCGGGCTCTGGGGGTCACGCCCCTTTTCGTGGACCAGGAAGACCATCGCCTCGTGGTGACCATCACAACCCAAACGAGCGCCCGCCCCGGGGAGAAACTCCCCTGTACGGTGACGGTCCGGGATACCCACGGAAATCCCGTTCCCGGGGCTGAAGTCGCCCTAAGCCTTGTGGACGTTGGCGTCCTCGCCCTCACCGATGAACCCGTCCCCGACCCCCTGGGGTTCTTCTCCGCCAAGCGCCGCCTTGGGGTCGGAACCTTTGACCTCTACGGCAACCTCATCCTGGGTGAACCCCAAACGACGCCCCTCCTCCATCCGGCCGGAGGTGCTCCGGAAGAGGCCTTTCTCAAGGCACAGCTCTCTTTCCTCCGTCCTGCACTCTTTGAAATCCTCTCCCTCTTTGTTTCGGGTCTTGTCACCGACAAAGAGGGAAAGGTCACGCTTGAGCTTGCTCTCCCCGATGTGGCCACAACAGCACGAATGGTGGCCCTGGCCTTCAAGGAAGATCAATTCGGGAGTAGCGCCACGGAGGTCCTCCTTGAAGAGGAGATCGTGGCCGAGGTCCTCCATCCGAAAGCCCTGGCCCCGGAAGACACCTGCACCATCCCGGTCACGGTTTTCTCGAAAAACGATGCCCCCACCCAGGTAACGCTCACCCTTTCGACCAACGACCTCCTCGAGGTCACCCCGAAAGAAGTCACTCTCACCCTCCCACCCCGGGGGAAAGACGTGGCCTACTTCTCGGCAAAAACCTTGGGGATTGTCGGAGATGCGGAGATGAACCTTTCGGTGCGCTTTGCAGAAAAAACAAAGCACAGGGCTTTCCGTTTCCCCATTCGTCCAGCCGCCCCAAGAATCACCATCTCCCTTGCCGGAAGCGTCAACCCTGGTGAGGAGGAAACCCTGGACATTCCGGAGAGCTTTGTAGTCCGGACCTTCAGGGGGCAACTGCTTCTCTCCGGCACTCCCGATGTCGACCTCAGGCGTCTTGCCTCAATCCTCTGGGAGTACCCGTACGGGTGCCTGGAGCAGACGACTTCAAGTGGCTGGGTGGCCCTGCTTCTTCCAGAATACCTGCAGGACCTTGACCCCCTCCTTGCTCCTCGGGCACTTGCCGAAAAGCACCTCATGCGGAAGATTCGCCGAATCCTCTCCCTCCAGACCCCTGACGGCGGCTTCAGCGCCTGGCCGGGAGGGGAAAGCCGTCCCTGGGATTCGGCGTACGCCTATCACTTCCTCCTGGAAGCGCAAAAACAAGGTGTGGACATTCCTCCCCCACCCCTTGAGGAAGCCAAAAGCTACCTCCTGCGCTTTCTCACCATGCCACCGTACACCAGCTGGGAAGAAGAACTCCGGGATTTCTACACTGCCAAAGCCTACGCCGCCTACGTCCTTGCGCTCTCTGGAGAGAGGCCGTTGAGCACCCTTGAGGAACTCCGGGAAAAACGAACGTACCTTAGGGAGTCAGGAGTCTTCTTCCTCGCCCTCACCTATGCGCTCCTTGGCCAGAAGGACCTTGCCCGTAGTCTGGTTGGGGAGTGGACGCCAGATCTCTCCAGAGAACCCCAAAGCGGTGGGGTGTACGAATCGCCCCTTCGGGAGGGGGCTTTAGCCCTCCTCCTTGAGCTTGAGCTTGACCCCACCCACACCCGGGCGACGTACCTTGCGGGGAAACTCCAGGAGGTTCTCAGGGAGCGGGCGTATCTTTCCACCCAGGAAGCAGCGTTTCTGCTCTTTGCCCTTTCCCGGTATTTTGCCCAGGAAAAGCGAGCCGAAACCTTCGAAGCGAAAATCCTTGGGAAAACCGGCGAGACCCTTGCCTCCTCTAGCGGCAGGGACCGGGCAGGTCTTGACCTGACCCTCCTCCCCTCCCCGCCGTGGACCATCCGGAACGAAGGCCAGGGGAGGATCTTTTACCTTCTCGTCGCCGAGGGTGTGCCGGCAACACCCCCATCACCCTGGGACCGGGGCATAGCGGTTCGGAGGACGTACCTCGATGCCTCAGGAAATCCCCTGAAAGACCTTGTTGTTCCCCGGGGCGAGGACATTTTAGTCCTCATCGAGCTTGAAGCCCCAAGGCCTCTTGACAACGTTGTGGTGGTGGACCTCCTCCCTGGAGGACTGGAGTTCACCCACCTTGAAACCCCGGGGGAAACCGGGGAAGCGATGCTCCCGGTCTTTGTGGACCGTCGGGATGACCGGGTGGTGCTCTTCTTCTCGCACCTTGAGGGGAAGGTATCGTACCGCTACCGCGTCACGGCCGTTACCTCCGGGACGTTCACCGTAGCTCCGGTACAGGCAGAGTGCATGTACAACCCAGGGGTGTCGAGTCTCTCCGGAGGTGGAACGCTCCGGGTAGAATGATGCGGAAAAGAAGACAGAGCATCCTCTGGAGTGTACTTTTAGGAAGTGTGGTGCTTTGTGGGGGAGGGTTGTGCCTGCTCTCCCTCCCCCTTGAGGTGGCTCCTTTTTGTACCTATACTCCTTCTTTTGCGCTCTACGACCGGGAGGGACAGTTGCTTTGCCTTCTTCGCTCCCCAGACGATGCATGGCTCATTCCAGTGCCCCTCAAAGAGATGGGGAAGTGGATTCCCCTCCTTGCGGTGGAGAGCGAGGACCGGAGATTCTTCAGCCACCCTGGCGTGGATTTCCTCGCCCTGGGCCGGGCAATCTGGCAGAATCTGCGTGCCCGGAAGGTGGTCTCCGGAGCCTCCACCATCACCACACAGCTTGTGCGGCTCGTTCTGCCCCGGGAAAGGACCCTGAAGGGGAAACTCAGCGAATGCCTTCTGGCGCTGCGCCTCGAGCGCGTCCTGAAAAAGGAGGACATCCTCGAGTCGTACCTCAACCGGATTCCCCTCGGGGGCAACATCAAAGGGGTTGAGGCCGCTTCCTGGTACTACTTCGGCAAAAGCGCGAAGGACCTCACCCTTCTTGAGGCCGCTTCCCTGGTGAGCCTTTTCCCTGCCCCGGAAAGGTTCCGGCCTGACAAAAACCCCGAAGGTTTCCTGAGGCGGCGGAACGCCCTTCTTGAACGCCTCTGCCGCAGGGGCATCATCTCTCAGGAAGAATACGCCCTGTACACCTCTTCTCCCCCTCCCACCCCCCGGGGCTTTCCCCGTCTGGCATACCACGCCGCCTGGTTCCTGCGGCAAACCACAACCTCACCCCGGGTCTTCTCCTCCCTTTCCTTTTCCCTCGAGGAGTGGCTCGAGCGGCTCCTCGACGAGGCTTTGGTCACTCTACCCCGGGAAATCACCGCCTGCACGGTGGTGGTGGAGAACAGTACCGGCGCAATCCTCGCCTATGTGGGGAACGCCCGTTTCCGCAGAAATCCCGAGCAGGCTTTTGTGGACTGCCTTCAGGCCCCCCGTTCTCCGGGTTCCGCCCTGAAGCCCTTTGTGTACGCCCGGGCATTCGACCGGGGGCTTCTTGTTCCTTCAAGCATCATCGCTGACACCCCTTTTGGCCTTCGCGGGAACGTCCCCCGCAACTTCGACGAAGGTTTCCGGGGACCGGTGAGCTGCGAGATGGCCCTGGCCCTGTCCCTGAACGTCCCGGCCGTACGGGTGGCTCGAAAGGTTGGCCTTGAGGACGTTCTGGGTCTTCTGCAGACCTTGGGATTCTCCAGGCTGCAAAGGGGCGCCGATTTCTACGGGGACGCCCTGGTCCTTGGAGGATGCGAGGTGACGCCCCTGGAACTCGCCAGGGCGTACACCGCCCTCTCCCGTCTTGGGGAGGCAATTCCCCTGAGTTTTTTCCGTGAGGACGAAAATCCGCAGAAAAAGCGGGTATTCTCTCCAGGAAGTGCCTACATGGTTGCCGAAATCCTTGCCGACCGTTTCCGCTTCAACCCTCTCCCCAAAAGGACACTCCCCACACCCCTTTGTGCTTTCAAAACCGGAACTTCTTACGGCTTTCGGGACGCCTGGACCGTGGCGTACAACCCCCGTTACACGGTCCTTGTGTGGTTTGGGGATCCCCAGGGCCTGCCTCACGAGGAACTCGTGGGGATACGTCTTGCCGCTCCCTGTGCCCTGCGCATCATGGAGTACCTTATGGGGAGAGAACGGGTGTGGTATGAGTGCCCCGAGGATGTAACGTGGCGGGAGGTCTGTCCGATTTCAGGGAAAATCGCCTCAGCCCGCTGTGAGGGAAAAATCCTTGCACCCTTCCTCAAGGGCGTCTCTCCCCTTGAGGTCTGCGACCTCCATGCCACTTCCCTGGAAAATCCATCCTTCCCCTGGCCTGGGGAAGTCCAGGCTGCCCTGGGGAGACCAGACGTCGTTCCTCTTGCCATCGTCTCCCCGGTCTCCGGCCGGCGGTACTTCACCTTCCCCGGTGCATCTTTTCTCCGTCTTCCCCTTCGCGCCGAGGGGGGAAAGGGACCTATCTTCTGGTTCGTGGATGGAGCATACGCCGGACAGAGTCAGCCTGGGGGGACCCTCTTCGTCTCCCTTCCCCCGGGAGAGCACCGTATCATCGCCTCTGACAAAAGCGGCCAGAGTGATACCACCGAGGTTGTGGTGAGCCCCACAACCTTCGCAAAAACTCGAAGGGACTTCGGAGCTCCCTCGCCATGATCCGCAAAAGGCATACCCCGGCACTCCAGAGCACAACGGTTCTCGTGCTCTTCTTCCTCCTTCTGAGCTACATCTCCTTAGAGAACGCTGCCGCAATCCTCTCTCGAAAGCTTGAAGAGCAGTTCGCCTTTTCTTTTTGGGAAAACGAGAGGATGAAAGACGAATTCGCCCGCTTTTTTGGCCTGAAAAGACCGGAGACGGGCAAGCCCCTCTTCATGCCTCCTCCAATCCTTGCCGACTACGCCGAAGCCCTGGTCTACAAGGATATCCCTTACGGGAAAAAGAAGGGACAGGCACTCGATATCCTCGTGCCTTTACGTCTTCGCAGTGGCGAAAAGCTTCCGGTGTTCGTCTTCGTCCACGGGGGAACCTGGATTGGAGGTTCAAAGGATGAGGTCCTCTACAGCCACTTCGCCCGGGAGGTCCTCAAAGCGGGGTACCTCTTCGTGAGCCTGGACTACCGGGTCTACCCGAAGGTCCGCTTCTCGGGAATCCTCGGGGATATTCGCCAGGCACTGCTTTGGCTTTTTGCCCATGTCGAAGCATACGGGGGACAGAAGCAGTTCGTCCTCTGTGGTCACTCTGCCGGGGCGCATCTTGTGGCCCTGACCACCGTGCAGCATGGTGTGCTCCCGGAGGAGGTATACAGGAGCATCACCCAGGTATTCCTCTTGAGTGGCCCCTACGACCTTCCCGCATATGACGAAACCCTCGATATCCCCTTCAAAAACCTCATTCGCCGGGTATTCTTCGACCTCTTTGAGGGAAGGAACAACCTCAGGGAGCTCTCCCCGGTTTTCCAGGTGGAGCACACCCATATCTCCTATGTTCTTGTGGTTGGAGAAAGGGACGAAATCACTCCCAGGGAGCAATCGGAGAAGCTCCTCGCGAAGCTCCTTGAGAAGAACAACACCGCTTCCCTCTTTGTGGTCCCGAACGTGGGTCACGGGGGAACGCTTTTTGTCCTCAACTCCGACTTCGACCAGGAAGGCGCCTTCGCCCCAATCTTTCGTGCCCTTCTTGAGCGGAAAACCAAAAACGTCGTGGTACAATAGGGGAGAACCATGGAGGGGTTCGACTGGTACGGAAACGTCATATTGCCACTTTTTGTCTTCGCTTCCCGGGTAGGCGACGTGAGCCTGGGGACCCTGCGCATCATCCTCACTGCCCGAGGGAAAAGGAGCCTTGCCCCACTCCTTGGGTTCGTCGAGGTCCTCATCTGGATTGTGGTGGTGAGCCGGCTCATCACCCACACGAGGACCCCAGTCGCCTTCCTGGGGTACGCCGCAGGATTTGCTCTGGGGAACTTCTTGGGTATCTACATTGAAGAGTGGTTCGCCATAGGGTACGTCATTGTGCGGGTGATCCTGCAGCAGGACGGAGAACGACTCTTTTCTGCCCTAAAGAGCGAAGGATTTGGCGTCACGGTTTTCGATGGGCAGGGTGCCCGGGGGCCGGTGAAACTCATTTTCACCGTGGTCCGGCGAAGGGACCTTCGGAAAGTCCTCAGCATCATTCGCGCCGTCAGCCCTTCGGCTTTTTTCTCGGTGGAGGACATCCGGGCAGCCCACGCCGGAGTCTTCCCCGAAGGGCAGTGAGCGCGGGGGAACGAGTGACTCAGTTCCCCCAGCGGGCGGAAGAGGGAATGACGAGGACGTACACCGAACGCTTCTTTGGACCGTTGAACTCGTAGAAGTAGATTCGCTGGTCCTCCCCAAGAAGGAGCCTGCCTCGGTGGGCGATGAGGACCTCTGTGGGGGCCACAAAGGCCGCACCGGTTTCCGGCTTCTCAAACTCTTCTCTCTCCAGGACCTTCTTCAAGAGGTCGTTGAGCGGCGGCTCCGAAGTTTTGGGTCTCCCTGCCTGGATGTTGACCGCCGCATCGCCGTGAGGGACGTAGACAAAGACTCCAGCTTCCTCAACCTGGGCTTCCGCCACAATCCGGGCCACCTGATCCGTGATGTCGATGACTTCTTCTTTCGCCGTGGTCTCAAGCGTTATTGTCTGGAGCATGCGCTATCCCTCCCCTGGCTACCTTTGTGTTTTATTGTACCACGCCCATGGTATAATATGGGGAAAAGGTCCTTCCCGGGTGTTCGGGAAGCCGGTGCAAATCCGGCACGGTCCCGCCACTGTGAGAAGGGACGAAAGGCCCACGATGCCACCGGAGAAAGTCCGGGAAGGCGGGCCGAGTAGGCTTGGACCTTCGAGTCAGGAGACCGGCCCGGGAAGCGGTGCTCGTTCTCTGCGGAGGACAGAGAACGGAGTTTTGCTTTTTTTGAGGACGATGAGGACCGCCATACTCTTTGCGGCTTTTGGAACAACGCAACCGGAGCCCCTGGAGGACTTTGAAGACTTCCTGAAGCGGGCACAGGAAGTCCTGAGAGGAGTCGGGGTTTTCTCGTCTTTTGTCTCCCCCACAGTGCAAAGGCACCACGGGATGGAGGGTCTCCTCACCACCTTCGGACGAATTCACGACGCAGGGTACACCCGTGTGGTCGTCCAGCCGCTTTCTGTCGTTCCCGGAGCGGTGTACACCTCGGTCTTGAAGTTCTGCACCACCCTCACCGCCCTCAGGGACATCCGGGGGAATCCCCTCTTTGCGGCAATGCTCTTTGGGCGGGCACTCCTTGGAACGTCGGAAGACCAGAAAGCGGTGGTCACCACCCTCACCCCCCTTGTGACCCCGTACCTCAAAGACCAGGGTACAGCCATTGTCTTTGTAGGACACGGAAGCAGAGAGGGCGAAGCTGCCTACAGGGAGTTTGATGGGCTCCTCATTCGAGCTTTCGGCCCCCAAAGCGGTGTGGTGGTGCTTGAAGGAAACCCGAGCCTTGCAGAGCTCCTCCCAAGGCTCAAAAAGAGCGTGCAGAGGGTTATTCTCTGGCCCCTCATGTTCTTTGTCGGGCACCACTTCAAAAACGACATCGCCGAAGGCCGTGGTTCCCTCAGGGAAAGACTCGAGGAAGAAGGGTTCACGGTGGAAGTTCTCCCCCGGGGACTCCTTCAGGAGGAGGCCTTCGTAAGGATGCTCTGGGAAAGGGTGGAGGAACTCCTCACCTATGCGGGGACAGGGCATTGAGCGGCTGAGCCTCAGGATGATCCGGAGTATCCTTCCATCCTACGCCCTGCCTGAAGCGTACGCCTTCCTCTTTGAGCGGATTGTCCATGCCACAGCCGACTTCTCGCTCCTTCCACTTGTTGTGATCAACGAAGGATTCGTCGAGCGTTTCTTCGAGAGCCTGACCCCGGGGTATACCATTTTCTGCGACGTGGCGATGGTGCAAAGCGGTGTGAACGAGAAGCTCCTGAGAAAATCTGGAGTGCAGCTTGCCACCTTCGTGCACACTCAAGCGTGCGACCAAAGAGCCAGAAAGCACCGCCTTACCCGGGTTGCAGCCTCGGTGGATTTTGCCTGCGAGCAGGACATCCGGGGCTTCGTCTTCGGAAATTCCCCCACAGGTCTTGGGCGGCTCCTTGAGTGGATAGCAAGAGGGTACCGGGTCGACTGGGTGCTCGCCTGTCCTGTGGGATTCGTTGGCGCTGCAAAGGTGAAAGAGGAGCTTCTGCGCCTCCCTATTCCTGCTCTGGTGCTCCGTGGCCCCCGGGGAGGAAGCCCCATCGCAGTGGCCGCTCTGAACGCTTTGCTTCGGGAATTCCTGCGGAGAGTGCACCATGCTTGACCCACGCGTCCTTATCCCCACCACGGGAACCTGTGCCGCCGCCTGCGCGAAGGCCGCCGCCCTGAGGTTCCTCGGCGAATCCCAGGATGTGGTGGAGGTTACCCTACCTCAGGGAGGGAAGACCAGGGTGACTGTTGCCACCACCCAGAAGGGTAGGGCATGTTGGGCCGAAACCGAGAAACCCTGCGGTGAAGCCCATGATGTCACCTCGAACGCCCTCATAAGGGTCCGCTTCACCCCAGTTCCTGGGGGAGACATCCTCATCACCGGGGGTACTGGAGTGGGGAAGGTCACCCGGCCGGGACTGCTACTTCCCCAAGGAGCGTGGGCCATCAATCCTTCTCCTCGCCGGCAAATCACCGAGAATCTCCGGGAAGTCCTCCCCGAAGGCCTCGGTGGGTGGGTAGAGATCACCATCCCCCGGGGTGAGGAGATTGCTCGGAAAACCTGCAATCCCCTCCTTGGCATCGTGGGGGGGATATCCATCCTTGGCACCACGGGCTTCGTCCGCCCCATCTCCTGCGAGGCTTTCCAGGAAACTATCCGGTTGCACCTCCACCAGCGGGCCCTCCTTGGGGGAGGAGTTTACCTTGTTTTCGGAAACCACGGAAGAGCCTGGGCCCGAAAACTCGGCTTCCCCGAAGAGGCCACGGTCGAGGTCGGGACCTTCCTCGGATTCGCCCTTGAGGTCTGCAAGAGGGAGGGGATCGCTCAAGTTGTGCTCCTCGGCCAGATAGGGAAGATGGTCAAGGTGGCCGGAGGCATCTTCGACCTCCACCACGAGGTGGCCGATGCCCGGCGGGAAATCCTCTTTGCTCACCTTGTCCGCTTTGGTTTACCGGGGAGGTTCTGGAAAGCGGTGTGGGAAGCCAAAACAGCCGAAGAGGCCTTAGAACACCTTATGGCCTGGGAACGATACCGGGAGTTCTTCGCCTACCTTGCGCAAGAGATTTCTCAGAGAGTACGTACTCGCCTGGGAGGGAAAACTGAAGTGGAGAGCATCCTTTTTTCCCTCCGGTATGGGGTCCTGGGGAGGGGATGAGATGCCGCGGGTGGTGCTCGTCGGTGTGGGTCCGGGGAACCCCGAACTCCTCACCCTCCGGGGGAAGGAGGCCATAGAGCGCGCCCGGGTGATCATGGGGCGGGAGGACCTTCTGAGCCTCTTCCCGCACAAGGTAGGCATTCCCCTTCGGGGAGACGAAAACACCATGCGGGTACTGATCGGCCAGGCTCTTGAGGATTTCGCCGAAGTGACGGTACTCCTTTCAGGAGACCCGATGCTCTTTAGTCTTGCCAAGCACCTCCCTGCCTCCTGGTCTTTAGAAATCGTCCCCGGGGTGAGCAGCTTCCAGTACTTCCTCGCCCGTCTTGGTATCCCCTGGGATCACTGTGCCATCGTGAACTGCCACGCGACCCAGGAACTCTCGCGATTTGTCTTTGCCTTGGAACAGGGGGATGGCGTGGTGGTCTTTGCAGGGCGACGGCTCCAAGCCTTAAGGATTCTTGAAATCATCGGGGCTCTGCGAGAGGATGCGGAGGTTTTCGCCGGAAAGGACCTGTCGCTTCCGGGGGAATGGATTGGGCGGGGAACCCCCGAAAGCCTCCGGAAAACCCTCCCCGAGGAGGATGGCCTTTTCCTCCTTTTCGTTCCCCCGGGAAAACGGCGAGGCATTCGTTTCCTTGAGGACCACGAGCTCGCCAGGGGTACCGTTCCGCTGACAAAAAAGGAAACCCGCATGCTCCTCCTGGGCATTCTGGAACTCGCCCCAGAGATGACCGTCCTTGAAGTTGGGGCAGGAGCCGGGGGCATGACTGTAGAGATGGCCCGTCGCATCCCTGGAGGGAAGGTTGTGGCTGTAGAGAAGGACCCCAAGGCCCTCGGATACCTCAGAGAAAACCTCAGGCGCTTCTTCGTCACCAACGTCGAAATCCACGAGGGTGTTGCGCCTTTTGCTATCCCCGAAAGGTCTTACGAGCGGGTTTTCATTGGAGGAAGCGGGGGGAATCTCCGGGAAATCCTCAAAAAGAGCTACGCCCTCCTTGAGGTGGGTGGCCGAATCGTCTGCAGCGCCGTAACGCTCAAGACCCTGGAGGAGGCCACGGTAACCCTTGGCACGCTCTGTGGAGGGGATGTTGGGGTCCTCTCCCAGAGCATTACCCGCTTTGTGGGGGGAAGCCAGCAGGGCCAGTCCCTGAACACCGTTTTCATTGTCTGGGGGAGAAAGCCATGAAGACCGTGTACTTCGTCGGAGCCGGACCAGGAGACCCGGAACTCCTCACCCTCCGAGGGAAAAGGCTCCTTGAAGAGGCGGACTGCATCGTGTACGCAGGGTCTTTAGTGAACCCAAAAATCCTTGACTTTGCTCGAAAAGAGGCGGTGAAAATCGATAGCTCCCGTCTCTCCCTTGAGGACATCGTCGACTGTATTGAGCGCTTCGTACGGGAGGGGAAAACGGTGGTGCGCCTCCACTCCGGAGACCCTTCGATTTTCGGCGCCCTCACCGAGCAAATCACCGCTTTGCATCGGCGAGGGATTGCGGTGACCGTTGTCCCCGGGGTCTCCTCGGTCTCGGCCGCTGCGGCGTGTCTTCACCGGGAGTACACCGTTCCCGGAGTGAGCCAGACTCTTATTATCACCCGCTGCGCCGGAACCACCCCTGTCCCCGAACGGGAAAAACTGTCGCTCCTTGCCGAACATCGCTCCTCCATGGCCATCCTCCTCAGCGCCCACCTTGCCGGGGAAGTCCAGAGAGCCCTCCTTGAGGCGTACCCTCCCGAAACTCCCACTGCTTTGGTGTACCACGCCACCTGGCCTGACGAACAGATCCTCACCGGAACCCTGGGAGAACTCGAGTGTCTCTCAGAAGCCCTGCACCGTCGGGAAAGCACCATTATCCTCGTGGGGGAGTTTCTGAAAGCCGAGGGCAAGCGATCATATCTTTATCGGAGGAAAACCCCATGACGGTCGTCATCGTTCCCTGCGTTGCCTCTTCCTTCCTTGAGAAGACCATACTGGACTTCTTCGGGGAGCAGGCCCTCCTCTGGAGTGGTCCACCAAGGGAAGCTTTCGAGAAACTCTGGGAGGATGCCGATCTTTTCGTGTGCATCGGAAGCCTGGGTATCGTTGTCCGGTTCATAGCACCCTTCCTCAAGGACAAGAAGGAAGACCCGGGAATCCTCTGCATTCCAGGTTCCGGAGACTTCGTCATCCCCCTTTGTGGGGGGCATGAAAAGGGGGTGAATGCCCTTGCCCTTCGCCTCGCCCGTTTCCTGAAAGCTCAGGCAGTGCTGACTACGGCTTCTGAAGCCTTTGGCGTTTTCACCCCCAGGGAACTCGCCGAGCGCCTGGGGTGTGCCCTTGAGGGAGACCGGGAGTGCGAGAAGGCAATCCTCGGTCTTCTTGCCCGCGGAGATCGGGTTCCCCTCCTCGTTGACGACCCTTTTCCCCTTTTGCCCTTTCCCGGCTACGACACAAGGCCCCTCACCGGGCCGCTACCCCAAACCTGTCTTGTGCTGAGCGAACGGCTCTTTCCGGAGACCCCTGCGCTCTTCCTCCGGCCGAAAACCCTTGCCGTGGGCCTTGGCTTTCGAAAGGTGCATGACACCGAACACCTGGTCGCCTGCATCAGGGATTTCCTTGAACGTCAGGGCTTTGCCCTCGCCTCTTTGGGAGAACTCGTGAGCATCAGCCGGAAAGCGAAAGACCTCGCCCTCCTTGCGGAGAAACTTGGGGTGCAGAGCGTTCTTGTTGACGAGGACGTCCTCCGAAACATCCCTGCCCCCTCGCCCTCACCCTGCGCCGAAAAACACCTTGGCCTTCCGGGAGTGGCTGAACCGGTGCTCCTTGCCCGGGGGTACACGCTCCTTGTCCCCAAAACCGTGTATCCCGAGGTTGCGCTGGCTTTGGGGAGGAAACCGTGGTCCCGAAGGGGGAGCCTGCTCCTTGTCAGCTTAGGAGATGGGGCAAACACCATAACCCTCGAAGCCCTGGAGGCCTTAGAGGAGGCGGAGGTCATCCTGGGGTACAGGGCGTACCTTGATCTTCTTCCCCCGCGCTTTCAGGGAAGGGCCCTCCACCGTTTCTCCCAGATGAAGCAAGAGGTGGAGCGGGCGAAAGAAGCCGTGCGTCTTGCCCGATGCGGTAGCATTGTCGCTCTTGTCTCTGGAGGGGATGTCGGGGTCTTCGGAGCGGTTTCGCCGGCGCTTGAAATGGCCCAGGGAGAGGGGGTTCCCTTCCGTGTCGTTCCTGGGGTGAGTGCTGTATCCTCCGCTGCGGCTCTTTTCGGGTCTCCCCTTGTGAAGGGCTTCGCTGCAGTGAGCCTGAGCGACTACCTCACTCCCTGGGAAGAAATCCAGAGAAACCTTGAACGGCTCGCCGAAACCGACCTTACCGTTTCTGTGTACAACATCGTCGGGCGGGGGAAAGAAGAGAAAATCGCCTTCCTCAGGGAAACTTTCGCCAGAGCACGGGGCCAGGATCTCCCGGTAGGGATTGCGCGGAAAGGAGGACAAAAACGCGTGGCGAGAATTTGTGATCTCCGTCCTGAAGACCTCGATATGTCGTGCCTTCTCCTTATCCCCCCAAGAGGCGTTCAGAGTTTCGGCGATGTCCTCATCGTTCCGAGGGGGTACCGGTGGTGAAGCTCATCCTCATCGGGACCGGTCCTGGGGAACCGGACCTTCTCACCCTCCGGGCCATAAGATGCCTCAGGAAGGCTCGCCTCGTCTTTGCTCCCCTTGCCCGATCCGGAGAGAGCCGGGCGTACCGGACCGTCAAAGAATTCCTCCCCAAAGACACCCAGGTCGTGTTCCTTCCCTTTCACGACCAGGAGGATTTCGCTGCCCTTGCCCGGGAAGTTGTCGGGGCGATTTCCTCCGGACACCATAAACAAGCGGTGTTCCTCGTCCTTGGAGACCCCCTTCTCTACTCGTCGTTTTTCCGCCTCTTTTCTGCTCTCCGCACGCTCCTTCCGGACCTCACCTTAGAGGTCATTCCCGGGATCAGCGCCTTTCAGCTGGCGGCAGCGTACGCCACCCTGCCCCTCACCCAGAAAGAGGAAGTCCTCACCCTTGCCCCCGCAACCCTCCCCGAAGACAGGCTCGGGGCACTCGCTGAGCTTTCCGACACTCTAATCCTCTACAAGCTCACCGCTCTGAAAGACAGAGAATCCCTCAGGCGCCTTTCGGCAAAGTTCCCCCTCTGCCTTCTCGGGGAAGACCTGGGAGGGGTAAACCGCCTGACGTTCTCTCCCTCTTCTTTTGAGGGGATTTCGTACCTTTCGCTTCTCGTCCTCAAAAAGCACCCACCCCATGGTACAATACCCGAAGAGGGGGTTGAGACGATGGAGAACTTCGAATTCCACAATCCCACACGGGTACTCTTTGGGAAAGGGACCACAGACCGTGTTGGTGAAATCTGTGCTGGGTTTGGGAAAAGGGTGCTCTTCGTGTACGGCGGTGGCAGCATCAAAAAGACAGGACTTTACGACCGGCTCCAGCAGAGCCTCACCCAGCACAACCTCGAGGTCTTTGAGCTTCCAGGTATCAAGCCCAATCCTACCCTGAGCAAGGTCAGAGAAGGAGTGAGGCTCTGCAAAGAGAAGAACATCGAGGTTGTGCTCGCTGTGGGTGGCGGAAGCGTCCTCGACAGCGCCAAAATCATCGCCGCCGGGGCGCGCTACGAGGGTGACCCCTGGGACTTCTTCATCGACAAGAGCAAGGTCCCCGGGAGGATTCCCCTTGTGACCGTTCTGACTCTGGCGGCCACGGGTTCAGAGATGAACCACAATGCGGTCATCACGAACGAAGCAACGAAAGAGAAGCTCGGACTCGGGCATCCGGCGCTTTTCCCCGATGTGTCGATTCTTGACCCTGAAAACACCTTCACCGTCCCGAAAGACCACACCGTCTACGGCATTGTGGACATGATGGCCCATGTGTTCGAGCAGTACTTCCACAAGACCCCCGAAACCCCCCTCCAGGACCGCCTGGCAGAAAGTATCATGAAGACCATCATCGAGTACACCCCGAGAGTCCTCGAAAACCCCAAAGACTACGATGCCCGGGCCACCATCATGTGGTGTGGGACACTGGCCCTCAACCACCTCATCGAAGCGGGTGTTGAGGGCGACTGGTCAAGCCACGACATCGAGCACGAATTGAGCGCCTTCTACGACATTCCCCACGGGGCGGGTCTAGCCATCGTTTTTCCCCAGTGGATGACGTACGTCCTTGACGAAATCCCGGGGAAATTCGCCCAGTTCGCCGAGCGGGTGTGGGGCATCCCCCGCGCGAACCGAAGCGACGAAGACCTCGGAAGGGCCGGCATTGAAAGGACCCGGGAGTGGTTCCGGGAAATCGGTGCTCCCACAACACTTCGGGAAGTGGGCATTGGGGAGGAGCTTTTCGAAACCATGGCGGAAAAGGCCACAAAACGAGGGCCTTTGGGCTCGGTGAAAAAACTCGAAAAAGAAGACGTTCTGGCCATTCTCAGGATGTGCCTGTAACGGCCGGAAAAAGCCTTGGAAAACCGGTCCCAGGGAAACAGCATCCTGGCGGCCGGTTCACCTAAGGCTCTGCTGAGGAGTTCCACCCTGAAAGCATGAAACCCCTCTCTCAGCCTCCGCCACTGCCCAAAGCTCTCCCGGGCCCTGAAGCCTGGTGGGTGACTGGCAAAACGTGGCGCTCTGGGGACCCAAAGGCATTCCTTCTTTTCCCCCAAACTGGCAGCGGTTGACGCCATCGTTTCACATTGACCCAGAAAAAGGAGTATAATGGAAGAGATTACGCAGGGAGGGGATAGAGCTATGAAGACTGGGATACTACTTCTGGTGTTCCTTCTCGTTTCTCCTTTTGTGCTGGCGCAGGAATCCACTCAGAGTGGACTTCCTCCTCTTGCCCCCGAAGGACAGGGGAATACGGCTCCAGACGTCTCTCCTTCTCCGCTTGTGCCGGGTGGCCTTTTTCCGGGCTTTGGGGGACAGGGGCAACAGGGGGGTATCACGGTGACGCCTCCTTCACCTCAGATTGCCGTTCGCTGGAAGCAGCTCGATCTCGGTCAGACCTTTGGGTACAACCCCTTAATCACCGGAGTGGTGGATTTCCCCGAAGGATGGCTCGTGAATGTCGATACCTTCAACAGGTCCGTCACTTTTTCTGAGGATGCCACTGGGCTTGTAGCGTTCAGTGCGTATCTTGCCATCCAGGATCCCTCTATCCGCAGTGCGGAAGAACTGGCCCAGAGGGTTATTGCCATTCTTTCCCAGAATGTTACGAACCTGGCCATTGTGAGTCAGGACTTTCGCTCCGACCCACAGGCAGCACAGAATACTGTGAGTATCACCTACGGTCGGGTGGTCTTCAGTGGGATCTTCCAGGGACGGAATACGCGTATTGCCCTCCAGCTTTACGTGATGTACGTTCCTCTTGCCCAGTACTCCCTGGCCGGAATTCTCCTCTACCATGCTCCGGAAGAAGTGTTCCAGGAAAAACTCAACACCTACTTCAACCACATGGTGACCTCCTGGGAAAAGCAGGGCCGGTGAGGTCCCTGCAGTGACTGTAGTGCGTACAATGGGAGGATTGGAGATGAAAAGGCTTTTCTGGATAGTTGTGGGTACCGTATTTGTCGTTTTGGGATGGCAGGGTGTGTCTTTTCCCCAGGAGCTCTCCTTCGAGATTCCGGAAGGGTGGACGCCCACCACTCCTCAGAGTCCAAATCAGAAGGTCTGCGCACTCCTCGTCGAAGGAGACACCGTCAGAGCAGAACTCGTCCTTACCGTGGAAGAAGTGTCTCCGCCCCCTGATCTCAACGGGTACTTCCGGAACGTGCAGCAGCACTTCCAGAGTACTCTCGAAAGCTACACCCCTCAAGAGGTCGTACCCTTTCAGGGTCAGGGGATCTCCGGGGTACGTCACACGTTCCTTTTCTCTGTGCGGGGTAACCCCAGCCCCCTCCAGGGGATGCTCGTCCTCTTCCCCCTGGGGAACACCATGTATGCTCTTTTCTTCGATTGCCGTGCTGAAGATTTCGCCCACCTTGAGGCCCGGTTCCTCAGCATTGCCCAGAGTCTTAAGGCAACCCACGGAACCCCTCAGGAGGTGCCTCAAGGAGAGCGCTGGACGTATCAGGATGCCCGGCACAGCTTCTCCCTTCCCATTCCCCCAGGGAGCACCGTGGCGCAAACCCTTGACAATGGCGTTGTCTACCAGACTCCCAACCAGGGACAGCTCGTTATTCTGAGGTTCGACGACGAAGCCGGGGTGCAAGAGGTCATCGCCCAGGTAACCCAGGGGAAAGACTTTTCCGGGTCCTCATCCCTTGTGACGCAAAACGGAAGCGCAGTCCAGGTGTCACTCTATTCCTCCCGCAACCCCCAGACAAACATCCAGTACGCCACGCTCCTTGGGGTTTTCCCTGGGCATCCTCTCCTAGTGATCATCATCGTGCCCGCCTCCGAGTACCAGAATGCCCAGGAGTGGATGGGGAGCATTTTCACCAAAGCCGTTGTGGGACAGGCGCAAACGTTTTCTCCAGGGGGTGACGCAGAAGGCGAGGCCATGACCTACTTCTTTGACGGGGTCCAGTACGCGGCACGGGGGCGTTACGATGAAGCGATTCTTGCCTATTCCAGAGCCATTGAAATCTGGCCGGGGTTTGCAAGGGCCTATGTGAACCGGGGGAATGTCTACCGGGTAAAAGGCCTCTACGATGAGGCCATCCACGATGACGCGAAGGCTCTGGAGATTGACCCGAAGAATTCTGAGGCCTGTCGTGGCCGAGGGGATGCCTACTCCGGTAAAGGCCTCTACGAGGAGGCCATTGCCGAGTACACCAGGGCTCTGGAAATAGACCCGGGGGATAAGAGAGCTTACAACAACCGTGGTTTTGCCTATGAGTCCAGGAATCTCCACGACGAGGCCATTCGTGACTACACAAAAGCCCTGGAAATAGACCCGGAATACGCCCTGGCTTACTTCAACCGGGGAAATGCCTACCAGGCAAAAGGCCTCCATGATGAAGCCATTCGCGACTATACGAAGGTTTTAGCGATTGACCCGGAGGACGCCGAAGCCTACTGCAACAAGGCGACGGTCTGTGAGAGGGCCGGGCGCTTCAAAGAGGCCGTCGAGGCGTACAGGGGGTTCATACAGTACGCACCGCCTGATTCCCCGTACATCGAGCATGCCAAAAAGAGGATCGAGGAACTCGAGCGATGAGCTCCCTCCAGCTACTGGAGGGAGCAACTGAAGAGGAAGGTTACCTGGAGAAAACGTCGTTCCCTGAGGGGGTGGTACCGTGAACTACCGGGTGTTCGGCAGATGCGGCTGGGCGGTGAGCGAGGTGGGCTTTGGAGCCTGGGCCATAGGAGGGAGCTGGGGGAAGGTTGACGAAGAGGACGCTGTTGCGGCGCTCCACCGGGCCATCGACTGCGGGGTGAACTTCATTGATACAGCCGATGTCTACGGAGACGGCAAAAGCGAGCGCCTCATTGCCCGGGTCCTGAAAGACCGCAAAGAACGTGTCTTTGTGGCGACGAAGGCAGGAAGGCGCCTCTCCCCGCACACGGCCGATGGTTACACTGAGGAGAACCTCACAAAGTTCGTGGAGCGAAGCCTGAAAAACCTCGAGGTGGAGACCATCGACCTTCTGCAGCTCCACTGCCCGCCCACGGAGGTCTACTATCGTCCCGAAGTGTTCGCCGCCCTCGACAAACTGGTCGCCCAGGGGAAAATCCGCTACTACGGCGTCAGCGTGGAGAAGGTAGAAGAAGGACTGAAAGCCATAGAGTACCCCGGGGTGCGCAGCGTGCAGATTATCTTCAACATCTTCCGGCAAAGACCTGCAGAGCTCTTCTTTGCCCGCTGCCGGGAAAGGCGGGTAGCCATCATCGCCCGGGTGCCTCTTGCCAGTGGTCTTCTCGCCGGAAAAATCACGAAGGACACCGTGTTCCCACCCGACGACCATCGCAATTTCAACCGTTACGGACAGGCCTTCGACCGGGGAGAGACCTTCGCCGGAGTGGATTTTGAAAAAGGCCTGCAGGCGGTGGAGGAGCTCAGGACCCTTGTTCCTCAGGGCTTCACCATGGCCCAGTTCGCCCTCAAGTGGATTCTCATGTTCCCCGAGGTGAGCACGGTCATTCCGGGAGCTAAGAACCCCCGCCAGGCAGAAGAGAATGCCAAAACTTCCGATTTGCCTCCGCTAAAAGAGGAGGTCATGGAGCGCATCCGGGAGATTTACGAAGCGTACATTCTCCCCGACGTTCACCATCGCTGGTAGTGAACCCTGGGGGATGGAGAATCACAAAAGAAGGCGCAGGACAAAGGGTGGCAATGGGCTTCCCTTGCCCTGCCAGACGGTGTACCTTGGTGCATAACTCTTCGGGAGGGAGAATACGTGGAGTGGATATTCGTTCTTGTCCCGATTGTAGGGATGCTCGTGGCGATTGTGGCTATCCTTGCCGAGCACCGGGAGAAGATGGCGATGATCGAGCGAGGGTTAAACCCCAAGGACCTCAAACCACCCGCATCACCACAGGACCTCTTGAAGGGAGGTCTTGTCCTCGCGGGAATGGGAGTGGGATTGCTCCTGACGCAACTTGTCGGACGGATTACCCCCTGGCTTCTCCTCCCCGCCTTCCTCTTTGTAGGCATTGGCGGAGGGCTGGTGGCCTCGTTCTTTTTGATCCGTTCGATGAGCTGAGTCAAACCCAAGACTCCCGCCATTTTGCTGGCCTCCTCGCAGAGGTCGGAGCATGCTTTCCGGAAAGTCTCTCCCCTTGAGAGACATGGGGCCTTGAGGGCATGCAGGGCACTCTCCTCTGCGGCTATGGCGTTCCCCTCCTCAGGAGGGGCCTGGAAATCGCTCAATTCGTCCGCTTTCACCGAAAGGAGTCCCAACGCAAAAGGATACCCTGAGTTCCTGAACCCCGGTGCATTGACGCCGTTAGAGCTCCTCCCACCCTTGACAAACCCTCTGCCGCTCCTCTATACTTGGCTTAACCGGTTCAGTAAACCGGTTCAGATATGCCCATGATGACCATTGCCGAGATCGCCCGTTTGGCTGGAGTCTCGAAAGCCACGGTCTCCAACGTCCTCAACGGACGGGTGGACCAGGTGAGCCCTAAAACCCGGGCTCGCGTTGAGCGCATCATCAAAGAGTACGGGTACGTTCCCAAAAGGGCTGCCCGAAGCCTCAAATCCAACCGTACCCGGACCATTGCGCTCCTTTTCCCGCACCTTCCCGCCAATCTCATCGCCAACACCTTCTTCTTCCCGGGGTTTTTGAGTGGTGTTGCCCGAGCCTGTGAAGAGGCGAGCTACCAGCTCCTCATCACCACAAGCGCAAGGTCCTGCGATACCGAATTCCACTACGAGGCGCTGGTTCGAAGCCAGAGCGTCGACGGATTCATCGTGAGCGAAATCTTCGTGAACGATCCCCGCTTTGGGGTTCTTCAGGAGTTCCGGATACCATTCGTGAGCATCGGCAAACCCGAGGGGGAGGATGTCTCCTGGATGAGCTGGGTTGACCACAACCAGGAGGAGGTCTCCTACAACGCAGTACAGCGGCTCCTTGAGCTGGGCCACAGAGACATCGTGTTCCTCGGCCTTTCCCGGGGGCGGGTCTACACCATGCAGCGACTTGCCGGGTACAGCAAAGCCTTGAAAGAGCGTGGTATCCCCCTCCGGGAGGAGCTCATCCTCACCGAGGAAATCGAGAAGGACAAGGTGGCCGAAAAACTCGGAAAACTCAAGGAACAGGGTATAGCCTTTTCGGCGCTTTTTGTCATCGCCGAGTCCTTAGCTTTAAGTGCCCTGCGGGCCCTTCAGGATCTGGGTTTTCGCATCCCCCAGGATGTGTCGATTCTCGGGAACATCGAAACCGACAACTACCGCTTTTATGTCCCCCAGCTTTCGGGCATCCGTGTGCGGACGGAAGACTTAGGGTATGAGACTGCGAGGCTCCTCATCGACCTCATCGAGGGGAAAGTGCAGGGGCCGGTGGGGAAGTACCTTGAGGCGGACTTCGTGGAAGGATGTTCCATTGGACCACGTGGTGAGAGGGGGTGAGAACCAGAAGGTTTTGCCGGTGTTTGACCCAGTCCAGAGTGCTTTGAAAAAACCTCGAGAAAGGAGGAAAGCAACATGCGGTGGTATCGGCTCCTTGGTATTGTGGTGCTTTTGGGTTTCTTCCTTGCGGCTTTCGGCGGAGCGTACGCCCAGAAGGTAACGGTGACCATCCAGGATTACTTTGAGCCAGCGTCAGGAATGGCGAAATTCGTCGACCGGTGGGCTGAAGAGTACATGAAAAAGAACCCCGACGTTGAGGTGAAGCACGTGTACATTCCCTTTGCCCAGCTCCTCCCCACTATCCTCCAGCAGGCCCTCACGGGAACGCTCCCGGAGGTCGTCATGGCCGACAACCCCTGGGTCCCCAACCTCATCAAGGCCGGCGTGTACCTTGACATCACCGATAAAGTGAAGGAGTGGGGTTGGGAGAACTGGGAGGACTTCTTCAAAGGTCACCGGGACCTCACGAGCGTCGACGGAAAAATCTACGCCTTCCAGGTTACCACCAATAACCTCGCCCTCTTTTACCGGAAAAGCCTCCTTGAGAAAGCAGGGATCCCTGAACCTCCGAAGACCTGGGCAGAGCTCAAAGAGGTCAGCGCGAAAATCAAGGAAGCCCTCGGCATTTACGGGTTCGGTTTCTGCGCTACCGCAAGCGAAGAAGGAACCTGGCAGTTTGAGCCCTTCCTGTGGAGTAACGGCGGAAGCCTCCTGGAGCTCGACCAGAAAGAGGCTGTTGAGGCCCTGAGTTTCCTCGTGGAAATGGTGGAGAAAGGGTACACCCCACGGGATGTCGTCAACGTCTCCGGCCAGGGCGACGTCACCCAGTGGTTCATCAACGGTGAAGTGGCCATGATGGAGAACGGGAACTGGGAATTCGGCTGGCACCTCACTCCGGATGTCCTCGAAAAGCTCGGTGACGTCGGTGTTGCCGCTTTGCCTGTGCCAAAGGAAGGCGCAAAACCCATCGTGCCTTTTGGCGGAGAATGCTACGGTATCGGCGCAAACACGAAAGACCCGAAGAAGCTCGCCGTTGCCTGGGAATTCTTAAGCTTCATCGCCTCCGCCGATGGGATGCTCGCGGCAAACCTCGAGCACGGAGGGCTCCCCACCCGGGCCTCGGCAGCGGAAAAGATTGCCGCTCAGAAACCCATCCTGGCTCCCTTCCTGGAGCAAGCAAGGTACGCCCTGCCAAGACCTCTTGTGGGTGGTTTTGAGAAGTATCCCGATGTGTCCTCAACCGTCTGGACGGCGATGCAGCGGGCGCTCACCGGTATGAAGACGCCCGAGGAAGCCCTGAAAGAGGCCGCTGAGGCCATTCGGGGACTCTTCTCTCCGGAGGAGTACGAGGCGTACCGGAAGCAGGCTCGGGAACTCATCGCCGCTGCGGCACAGTGACAAAGCGGGGAGGGGCTCTCCCCCTCCCCGGAAGGATGAGTGTCATGAAAGGGACAAAGGTTGCCTACTTTTTCCTCCTTCCGGCGTTGCTCTACGTGCTTTTCTTTGGACTTTATCCTCTTCTGTACAACGTCTCTCTAAGCCTCCGGGACGTCACTTTCATCACCTACATCCAGGGAACCGCCCGCTTCGTGGGCTTCGGCAACTACAGAGAACTCTTCGCCAACCCCATTTTCCAGCGAACCTTCTCGAATACCCTCCTCTTCACTGGCCTTTCGATCCTCTTCCAGTTCACCATCGGGTTCCTCCTTGCCCTCCTCTTCAACCGTTCTTTCCCCCTCAAGGGGGTGCTCCAGAGCCTCATCATGGTCCCCTGGGTCCTGCCCATCATCGTGAGCGGCTCCTTTTTCCGCTGGTTCTTCAGCGACAACGGGATGCTCAACGGGTTCCTCCTCGCCTTCCGGCTCATCGAACGACCCATCCCCTGGATCACAAGCGGCCATCTCCCCATTTTCTCCGTGACCATGGCGAACATCTGGCTCGGCATTCCCTTCAACTTCGTCCTCCTCTACACTGGCCTTCAGGGGATTCCCGAAGAGCTCCTCGAAAGCGCCGAAATCGATGGGGCTACAGGGTGGCAGAAGGTGCGCTTCATCATCACACCCCTTCTGCGCCCGGTGATCCTTGCCACCCTGACTCTTGGGTGCATTTTCACGGTGAAGGTCTTTGACCTTGTCTGGATCATCACCCAGGGAGGACCGGGAGACGTCTCACACCTCTTCAGTACCCTGTCGTACTCTTTGGCCTTCAACAAGCTCCATTTTGGGAAAGCCTCCGCCGTCCTCATCGTCATGGTCCTCGTTGTGGCTTTGCTTACGGCGCTTCTCAATCTCTTCCAGAGGGAGGTCTGACATGAAGCGGAAACACCACCGGTGGAAGTGGACGGTGTACGCCCTCATCCCCACGGTGATCATCATCCTCCCCCTCTACTTCATCGCCATTGCCGGATTCCAGAGCGTGGCCGAAATCTTCCACAAACCCCCTCACCTTTTCCCTCCCAACCCCACCCTCGCCTACTACCGGGATGCCTTTGTGACGCTTTCCCTGTACCTGAAAAACAGCGTCATCATCGCCCTGGGAGTCCTCTGCGTCACCCTCCTTGTGGCCCTCCCTTCGGCTTTTGCCCTTGCCAAGTTCCATTTCACCCTGAAAAGGCCTGCATCGTTGATCCTTGCCTTCACCCAGGTGCTCCCGGCCACCGCGGTCATCATCCCGCTTTTCCTCATTTTCAACCGCATTGGCCTCATCAACAACTACCTGGGGGTGATTTTTGGGATTTCTGTTTTCACCATCCCCTTTGCCACCATTGTCCTCAACGCGTACATCCAGGCGATTCCCACTGGGCTCATGGAGGCGGCACTCATCGATGGTGCAGGGTTTTTGCGGATATTCCTGAGCATCATCTTGCCTCTCTCAAGCCCAGCCATCGCCACGGCGAGCATCCTCACCCTTATCCTTGCCTGGGGGGACTTCATCTTCGCCCTCTCGTTCCTCAAAGAACGGACACTCCAGCCCATGAGCATCGGGCTCTACAACTTCATCGGACAGTACGGTGTGCAGTGGAACAAACTCCTGGCGGGGAGCATGATCTTCGCCGTCTTCCCCCTGGTGGTAGCCCTCCTTGCGGGGAAGGCGATTGTCGCGGGACTCACGGCAGGAGCGTTCAAAGAGTGAACCTGGAGGTGATGAGCTGTGCGTTTCCATCGTGAAGGAAAACGGCTTGTGGCAGAGGGAGGTGGCGAGCTCATCTGGATTGAGCCCTTCGGACGGGATTGCCTCCGTTTCCGATCCTCTTTGCGGGGACGCATTGAGCCTCTTGACTGGACCCTCCTTCCTCAAAACGAGGTGGAGCCGGAAATCACCATAACCCCTGAAAAGGCGACCATCCGGAACGGGAACATCACCGCCGAAATCGATGCCCGGGGGAGCGTCCGCTATAGGGGGAAGAACGGGCAGGTGCTCCTTGAAGAACTCTGGATTGACGGGAGGGTGCTGAATGCCGACCTCCTGAAGGCCAGGAACTACAAGGCCCGGAGTTCTGAACTCTTCCACATCGCCCTGTACTTCAAGGCCCATCCCGAAGAGCACTTCTTTGGCATGGGGCAGTACGCCAACGATTGCCTCGACCTCAAAGGATGCGTTCTTGAGCTTGCCCAGCGCAACACCCAGGTGAGCATTCCCTTCCTTCTATCCTCCCGGGGATACGGCTTTGTCTGGAACAACCCCTCCATAGGAAGGGCAGAGCTTGTGCGCAACCACACCCTCTTTGTCGCCGAGGGAGCACGGCAAATCGACTACCTCGTCATCGCCGGGGATACTCCAAAGGATATTCTCCGCCGCTATGCCGAAATCACCGGGAAACCACCCATGATTCCCGAGTGGGCCCTGGGGTTCTGGCAGTGCAAGCTCCGGTACCGGACGCAGGAGGAGCTCCTCGAGGTTGCCCGGGAGTACAAAAGACGAGGCCTGCCCCTCTCAGTCATCGTCATCGACTTCTTCCACTGGCCCCACCAGGGAGACTGGAAGTTCGATCCCCGGTACTGGCCGGACCCCCAGAAAATGGTCCAGGAACTCCAGGAACTCGGCGTGAAGGTCATGGTCTCCATCTGGCCCACGGTGGACATCCAGAGTGAGAACTACCGGGAGATGGCCGAGCGGGGGCTTCTTATCCGGACAGAGCGGGGCATTCCGGTCCTTTTCACCTTCCGGGGCATCACCACCATTTTCGACGCCACGAATCCTGAAGCCAGGACATTCATCTGGGAGAAGGTGCGGGAGAACTACTACCGCTACGGCATCAAGATGTTCTGGCTTGACGAGGCCGAGCCGGAATTCGGCATGCCTGGGTTCGGGTACGACAACGTCCTCCCCTACGACTACGATAACCTCCGGTACTTCCTTGGGAATGGCCTTGAGGTGAGCAACATCTACCCCTTCTTCTACGCCCAGGCCTTCTTTGAGGGGATGAAAGAAGCCGGCGAAACCGAAATCGTCAACCTCATCCGTTGCGCCTGGCTTGGGAGCCAGCGGTTTGGTGTCGTGGTGTGGTCAGGAGACATCCCCTCAACCTTTGAGTCCCTCCGGAGACAAATCAAGGCCGGCCTCAACATGGCCGTCTGTGGCATCCCCTGGTGGACGACAGACATCGGGGGATTCTACGGTGGAGACCCGGGGAGCCCGAGTTTTCGGGAACTCATCGTTCGCTGGTTCCAGTTCGGGGTGTTCTGCCCCGTCTTCCGTCTCCACGGATTCCGCCTCCCCTACCCCGAAGACCCCAACCGCTGCCCGGCATATGAACTCACCGGAGGCCCGAATGAGGTGTGGTCTTTCGGGGAAGAAGCATACGCCATCCTCAAAGAGCTCCTTTTCCTTCGGGAACGCCTGAAGCCCTATATCCTCGAGGGGATGAGGAAAGCCCATGAAGAGGGTATCCCCTTCATGCGACCGCTTTTCCTCGAATTCCCCGAAGACCCCACCTGCTACACCGTGGAGGATGAGTACCTCTTTGGACCAGACCTCCTCGTCGCTCCAGTGGTGGAAGAGGGGGCGAGGAAACGCCGCGTGTACCTGCCAAGAGGTGCCCGCTTCACCGACCCCTACACAGAGGTCACCTACGAGGGAGGCCAGTGGATTGAGGCCGACGCCCCGATAGACCGTATCCCTGTCTTCTTACGGGATGGGGCAAGGCTCCCCATACGGGCGTAAACTCGAGGGCGAAGGAGCGCTCCTTCGCCCTCCCCGTACCAGAAAGTCACCCCAGGACACATCGGCTGGTGACATCCTGCGTTTTCTTGCCTCAAGGGGAGGCACAACCCCTATTTTTCTGGTACAATGGCGGAAAGGGGGTGAAAGGATGGAACAGGTGCTCCTTCGCCTTCCAGCACACCTTAAGGAGGGGTACGCAAAGGGCAAAGAAAGTGTGGCGAAGCCGCTCAGCAACATCCCCAGGGCCCTGCTCTTTTGCGGCGTTGGAGGCTCAGGCGCAGGCGGAAGCGTCCTCAGAAGGATTCTCCTGCCATTCCTCCCCTTCCCCTTTCTCACCATCGCCGCCCCTCCACTTCCTCCCTGGGTGGACTCGGAAACCCTCTGCATCGTCTCGAGTTACTCCGGCCACACGGAAGAGACCCTGACCCTGGCACGGGAAGCCAAAAACCGGAAAGCCTTTCTCGTCTTCTGCACCTCGGGAGGACCCCTGAGGGAGCTTCGGGAAGACCATGAGGTGCTGCTGCTTCTTCCCGGGGGGTTGCAACCCCGCTGCGCCCTGGGGTACACCGTGGGTGGCCTTCTTGGGGTTTTCGAGGGGCTCTTTCCTGTTCTTGCGTTCCAGAAAGACCTCGAAGAGACGGTGACCGTTCTCAGAGAACTCCTCCCGGAGTACGCCAGAGGGGGCTTCCCCCTTGAGGTCGCCAAAGCCATCGCCGGCACCATTCCGGTCGCCGTGGGTTTTGCCCATTACACCGATTTCGCCTCCTGGCGCTTCAAGACCCAGCTCAACGAAAACGCCAAACACACGGCTTTTGCCAGCACACTCCCAGAGGCCATGCACAACGAAATTGTGGGGTTCTCTCACCCTTCCTCCCTCCCCCTCTCCTTCCTCTTCTTCCACGACCCGGAAGAACCGGTGTTCTTCACCACCATGGCCAGAGCCTATGCAAAGCACGTGACCGGGAAGGGTATGCCTGTTTTCGAGGTCTGGGCAAAGGGGGAATCCTCTCTTGCTCGGGCGATGTCCCTTGTGGCCTTCGCCGACTGGGTGAGCCTGCACCTTGCCCGTCTCCACGGAGAAGACCCGGTGAGCATCCCCGCCATCAGGCACCTCAAGCACCTCTTCCGGAAACTCGAATGCACCTTCGAAGGAGGGGGAAAGGTATGAAGTCCTGGGTGCTCTTTGGCATACTGCTTGCCCTTGTGGCGTTTGCCTGTGCTTTCGCATGGGGGGAAGAGCTACGGCTCTCCTTCACCCTCGAGGAATGCGCAGGTCTCCGGACGGACGCAATCCTTGCGGGACCCTCGCCGTCGCTTGCGCTCTACCTCCCGGTTTTCCCGAAAACCTCCTTCAGGGAGAGTTCCCTGACCCTCCGGTACGCCGCCACTCCAGCGTGCGGGGAGGACTCCACCCTCATGGTGTACGGTGAGGACGTCTTCCTTGCCGCCTTCCGCATCTTCCCGGGAGAACACGAGCTCCGCATCCCCCTGAGCTCCCTGGCGGATTCTTCCTTCGGGGACACGGTGAAGCTCGAAATCCGGGCAACCTTGAGGAAAAGCGACAACCTCTGCGAGGACCTCCTCGCCGAAGACCTCTTCCTCCACATCCGGAAGGACAGCACCCTGAACCTGAGTCTTAGCAAAGCAACGTGGACCGTTCGGGATTTCCTGCGCCTTCCGGCCAGGCACTTCCACCTCGTCCTTCCTGAAGCCCCCTGGTCCCAGCCCCTCTGCGGCGCCTACCTGAAACTCTACGCTTTCCTTCGCCGGAACTTCCGGGGGCTTCCGGTGACCATCCACACTGACCCCCCGGGGGCACTCAGGAGGTCTGAGGAGGCCACTCCGAAGGAGCGGTGGATCGTCCTCCGGGAACAGGCACTCCGGGACGTGGAACTTTCGGGGAACACCCTCTACCTTACCCCCAGGGGAGTCGACGGGCTCATCGCCGAATCCCCACTCTTTGTGGGACAGTCCTTCAGGGTACGGAGTGTGCTCTTTGCCCGGGAGTCGAGGAGGACCTTCAGGGACTTCGGTTTTCGGAACACGACCCTGCGGGGCATCGGCGACCTCCGCGAAAGGTTGTACTTCACCCTTGCCGATCTTGGTGGAGTTCCCCGGTCCCTCTGGCTCACGCTCTTTTGGGCAAGCACGCCGCTTCCTGAAACCCCCCGCGGTGAGGCTTTCCTCAAGGTTTTTCTGAATGGCAGCCTGGTCTT
This sequence comes from Candidatus Caldatribacterium sp., assembly GCA_028275365.1. Taxonomy (GTDB): domain Bacteria; phylum Atribacterota; class Atribacteria; order Atribacterales; family Caldatribacteriaceae; genus Caldatribacterium. Next base: position 13,927 of record JAPWUU010000004.1, on the reverse strand, counting down.
TGTCCGGAAAATCCCCTCCGGGGCAAGGCAAGCCGTGCGGAAGGAGCGCATCTTCCTCCCGGCGAGGCTCCTTGGCCGGGAGAACGCCCTGGAGCTTGCCTTCTCGTACTTCCCGGAGGTGGGGAACTGCCGCCGGGGGACCATGCCCTTTGAGGCCACAATTTTCGAGGACTCGTACTTCTCCGGGATGCTTGCAAAAGGCGAAGCACCTCTCACCTTCGCCGATGCTCCAACCCTCTTTTCAGGGAAAGCCTACGTGGTACTCCCCGAAAATCCGTCCCTCGAGGAGCTTGAGGTGGCAGGGAGAATCTACGGAGCCCTGCGGGAAATCGACGCTACGCCACTTGCCCTTGAGGTCCTTTTCCCAAAAGACCTGAAGGCTTTCCGAAGAGGACAACCCACCTCCTTCCCGAATCCTGCCGTAATTGCAAAATGGCTCAAAACCGGAAATTTCCGCCTTCTCTTCTCCCCACCCCCTGTGCTTCCCGAGTACTTCCTCATCATCGGTCACCCCGAGGGACTCCTCCCCGAAGCACCCGCGGCACTCGCAGGAGACACTCTTACCCTCTCGCACCTTTTCGGCCTTGAGACCTTTGCGCTCTCCCCTGATGACCCCTGGAGCGCCCTCACCGTGGGGGAATTCTCCCGAAAGCCGGCGCTTTACCTTTTCACCTCAGGACGAAAAGACCTGGCTCTTGCGGCGTTCCTCAGGCACTTCAAGGGGGCAGAGACCCTGCGGACACTCCAGGGCAATGTTGCCCTCTTCACCCTGCGCGGTTTTGGCGAAACGCAGGCGACTTCCCCCTCTTCGCCTTCCGGTTTCCTTGAACTGCTCTGGCGTTTCCGGCTCTTCATCCTCGCCGGTGCCTGTGGGGTTTTAGGCGTGTGGTGTGCGGTGCTCTACCGGAAACTCGTGCGCCTGCGACCGCTATGAAACGAAAGCTCCTTGGGGAACTCCTCCTTGAGCGAGGCATCATCAGGGAAGAGGACCTCGAGGAAGCCCTTCGTTTCCAGAAAGAGACGGGAGGGCTCCTTGGGGAAATCCTTGTCTTGCGGGGTCTTGTCCATCCCATGGAGCTCTATGAGGTCCTGGCCGAGCAGGGAAACCTCCTCTACGCCGGGAGGGACCTTGAGGAGCTTTTGCAGAGCATCGACAGGACCCTCCTTGAGCGCTTCGACCCTCAAGACCTTCTGCGGTTTGCGTTCTTCCCCCGACGCCTCAACCAGGGTGCCCTTGAAATCCTCACCCCCTTCCCCGAAAACCCCCATCGGGACCGGTGGCTTGAGGAGAACTTCCCGAAAACCGCAATCCACATGGCCCTCATCACTCCCTATGAGCTTGACTGGCTCCTCCACTTTTTCTTCAAGGAGCGCTTCCTCAAAGAAGCCACCGCGGGGCTCTTCTTCCGTGCCCCGGAGGAGTCGGCCGCCCGGGTCCTCGTTCCCTGGCAGTGGGGGGTACTCTCAGGAATCCTCTTTGCGCTGCTTTTTGGGGTGTTCCTCGCCCCCCAGACCACCTTAAAGGTGCTCTTCGCCCTTGTCAACCTGGCCTTTTTCGCGCAGGTACTCTTCAAGCTCCTTGTGGGCCTTGCCGGGAGTTCCCGTGAGTCACTTGCAATCAGCAAGGAGGAACTCGAATCCCTCGACCCCCGCAAGCTCCCGGTGTACACGGTGCTCTTGCCGCTTCACCGGGAGCCCCCTGAGGTGATCGAACAGCTCACCAGCGCCATCCGTGCCTTAGACTACCCCCAGGAGAAGCTTGACATTCTTTTCCTCATCGAAGAGGATGACCCTGAAACCCTCAGGGCCTGTAAGGCTGCGCACCCTCCCTACAACGTCCGCTTTATCCTCATTCCCCGGGGTTTCCCCAAAACCAAACCGCGGGCCTGTAACTTCGGCCTGGCCTTCGCCCGGGGAGAGTACCTCACCATTTACGACGCCGAGGACATTCCCGAAAAAGACCAGCTGAAAAAGGCGGTTCTGGCCTTCCGGAAACTCCCCAAAGAGTACGTTTGCCTTCAGGCAGCGCTCAATTTCTACAACGCTACGCAAAACCTCCTCACCCGCCTTTTCACTCTCGAGTACTCCTTCTGGTTTGACTACCTCTTGCCCGGGCTTTCTCGCCTTCGCCTTCCCATTCCCCTTGGGGGGACCTCCAACCACTTCCGGGTAGAAGCGCTTCGAAAGCTCGGCGGATGGGACCCCTTCAACGTCACCGAAGACGCCGACTTAGGCATGCGGGCCCACTACCGGGGATACCGGGTGGGCATTCTCCCCTCCACCACCTTCGAGGAGGCCACAAGCCATCTGAAGAACTGGATTCGTCAGCGGTCCCGCTGGCTCAAGGGGTACCTCCAGACCTTCCTCGTGCACAACCGTCGCCCCCTCCACGTTCTGAAGACCTCTGGCTTCAGGGGGTGGCTTACGCTGCAGCTTTTCATCGGGGGAACACCCCTTGGGTATGCGGCCTCGGTGGTGCTCTGGGGGGTGTTTTTCGCCTGGCTCTTCAGTCGCGGGAAGCTCCTCGAGCCGTACTTCTCCGGCCCAATCCTCTGCATCGGCGCAATGAACCTTTTTGTGGGGAATTTCCTCGGAGTGTACTTCTCGATGTTCGCCGTGTTCCGGAGAAACCTCGACCATCTCCTCCCCTTTGCCCTCCTCAACCCCCTTTACTGGGCACTTGCCGGTATTGCCGCCTGGAAGGGCATCGGGCAGCTCCTCTCCCGACCCTTCTTCTGGGAAAAGACCGTCCACGGGATGTTCCGGAGGAAAGGCCCATGAGACGACCCTGGGCAGGTTTCATCGCCCTTTCCGGCACCACCACCGCCATCCTCCTTGCCCTCCAGCGCTTTGCCCAGGACACCTTCGCCCTGCAGAACTCTCCGGAGCTCCGTTTCTTTTCCCTCCGGATTCCCACCCTCCTTGCCCTCCCTGACCCCGCTCGGGGCATCATCACCACCACCCCGTGCCTTACCACGCTTTTCGCCTTCCTCTTTCGAGACTTCTTCCCCGTGGTGGCCGGAGGCCTCACCGTCTCTGGGGGGCTGTGCGCCCTGAGAGGGCGAAAGTTCATCGCCTCAGTACTCCTCTTTTTCTCCCTGCCTTTCCTCGCCCTGGTTTTGTCATCTCCCGCCTTCACCATGGGTGCGCTCTTTCTGGCCTTCGGGTTCTCTGGACTCCAAAGGGCCGAAGACGACCACACCGCGCGTTTTCTGGGGAACCTTGCCCTCGGGCTTTCGGCACTCTGCCACCCCGTGGGTTTCTGGCTCCTTCCCATTTTCGCTCTCTGTACGGTACTGTCTGTTGAAGCGTCCTGGCTTCGGCGGGGAACGCACGTCATCCTCGCCCTCTCTCCCTTCCTGCTCTTTGGAGGGATGAGCCTCTTCTTTGGCTGGGTCTACGGGGGGTATCCGCTCCTCCCCTTCCTTGACCCTGCGCTGAGCCTTGGGGCTTTCCTTGCCCTCGAGAAACCCTCGTTTGCCCTTCAACCCTCTGAGGTGCTCCTTGCCGCTCCGTTCCTCGGGGCGCTCCTTTCCGGAGGGCTCTCCCAGGCGGTCTTTGCCCTGGGGATGCTCGGGGTAGCATTTCTCCGCCCGTACCTCTTCCCACCCTCCGGCGTTCCGGTACTCTTTGGGCTTGCGCTTCTTCTCTCAAAAAAGGACCGGCCAGGGGAATGGCTTGTCTTTCTTGCCTTCTTCCTTCTCGGTCTTGGGCTCTTCCTCGCCCGGTTCCCTTCCGGTTGAGGGAGGAAAAGGCAATGTGTTACAATAAGGTCGCCTATGGGGACAGCAGTTGCAGTGGCCAATCAGAAAGGCGGCGTGGGGAAGACGACAACCTGCGTGAACCTGGGGGCGTGTCTTGCCGAACGGGGAGAGCAGGTGCTCATTGTGGACATCGACCCTCAGGGGAACGCCACAAGTGGCCTGGGCATTGAGCGGAGAACCCTCACCCAGTGCGTGTACGACCTCCTCATCAACGGCGTGGAAGCAGGAGAGCTCCTCAAGGAGACTGAAGTCCAGGGCCTCTGGCTTCTGCCTGCCACGATCCGCCTGGCAGGAGGAGAGGTGGAACTCGCCACCCTGCCCAACCGGGAGACTCGTCTCAAGGAAGGACTCAAACACCTTGTGCCGAGCTTTGACTGGATTCTCGTGGACTGTCCCCCTTCTCTGGGATTGCTCACCATCAACGCCCTGACTTTTGCCCATGCCGTTCTTGTCCCCATCCAGTGCGAGTACTATGCCCTTGAGGGGCTGGGACAGCTCATGACCACCATCACCATGGTCCGGAGCGCCCTAAACCCTCGCCTTGAGCTTCTGGGAGTACTCCTCACGATGTTCGACCCCCGCACCAATCTCTCCCAGCAGGTGGTGGACGAGGTGCGAAGGGTCTTCCAAGAAAAGGTCTTTCGCTCCATTATCCCCCGGAGTGTCCGCCTGAGCGAAGCCCCAAGCTACGGGAAACCCATCACGCTCTATGAAGGAACCTCAAAGGGGGCTCAGGCGTACCGGGAACTCGCCGAGGAGGTTCTGGAGAGGGTCCATGACAAAGCGCGGTCTTGGTAAGGGGCTTGAGGCACTCATCCCGGGAGCTGGGCTTTTTGGGAACCGCACCATCCAGGAAGTCGACATCGAAAAACTCCACAAAAGCGACCTCCAGCCCCGCACCCATATGGACGAGGAACGCCTCGAGGAACTCGCCGAGTCCATCCGCCAGCACGGGATCCTCCAGCCGATTCTCGTGCGCAAAAGCCCCGAGGGCTTTGAGATCATCGCCGGAGAACGACGCTGGAGAGCAGCCAAAAGGGCAGGGCTCAAGACCGTCCCGGTGATCGTCGAAGAGGTTGATGAAGAAAAAAAACTCGAGCTTGCCCTTGTCGAAAACCTCCAGCGGGAAGACTTAAACCCCATAGAGCTTGCCCGGGGAATCAAAAGGCTCATGGAGCGCTTCGGGCTCACCCAGGAAGAAGTCGCCGAACGCCTGGGGAAAAAGCGTCCCACGGTGGCCAACATCCTCCGGCTCCTCGAGCTCCCCGAGGATATCCAGAAGCTCGTGGAAGAGGGTACCCTCTCTCCGGGGCACGCCAGAGCTCTCCTTGGGCTTCCCGAAAAAGAGCAGCGAGCCCTTCTTGAGGAAATCCTTGGCCGGTCGCTCTCTGTGCGGGACACCGAGCAACTCACCCGCCAGAGAAAAGCACGGGAAACACGACCTGCAGACCTCCCCCAAAGCGAAGAAAGGCATATCGAAAACCTCCTCACCCACTACCTCGGTACCCGGGTCCGGGTGGGGAAAGGGAAGATCACCATCGAATACCGTGATTTCGATGATCTCAAAAGGCTTTATACGCTCATCGCGCGGGCAGAATAAGGAGGGGTAAGGGTGAAGCGTCACCTCACGGTATTCTGGATCAGCCCCCTGCGGGGGCAGATGCGGCGCCTGCACCTGCGGTGGCAGACGCTCCTTCTTGGATTCGTCATCCTCTGTGTGGGCATTGGCCTTGGCATCGGGGGCGTCCTCTGGTACCAGTCCCGGATGAAGCGGGAACTCTTCACCACCATGGCGAGAATCGAGGAAATGCGGAAAAATCTCCTTGTGCTTGAGGCTCAGAAAAAAGAACAGGAAGCGAGACTCGAACACCTCACAAAAGAAGCGGAAAACGTCCTCAACGAGCTCAACAACCTCCGGGAACTCGAACAGAGGGTGCGGGAACTCATGGAAAAGAGCCTTCAGTCCCAGCTCAAAAGGCTTGGGGTGACCCTGTCGCTTTCAACGAGCGAAGTACAGACCTGTATTCCCCTGCACCGTTTCCTTGCGGGGCTCTTCCTTGCCCCCCAGGAGGGCGCAGGAGGACCGGAACTCGCCGCTTTCATTCCTCTCCCGCAGGCTCTCCTTCCACCGGTTACCCCTCAGGACCTCACCACCCGTGCGCTTGAAGATACCCTTATCTGGCTTCGAGGGGAGATTCTTTTGCGGCGAAAGGCCTTTGAGGAAATCCTGGATCTTGCGCAGAAGAAAGACCGGGTTCTCGAGGTCGTTCCCTCCCGCTGGCCCACCTGGGGAAGAGTCTCCTCGAACTACGGCTGGCGGCGGGACCCCTTCACCGGCTGCCGGGCCTGGCATACCGGCGTGGACATTGCCGCCCCACCAGGGCGAAGCGTTGTGGCCGCGGCCGAAGGCCGGGTGGTTTTCACAGGGTGGAACGGCAATTACGGGAAGTGCATCATTATCCGCCACGACTTTGGATTTGAGACGGTCTACGGGCACCTCTCAAAAATCCTTGTGAACGTCGGCGACCGGGTGAAGAAGGCGCAGAAAATTGGAGAAGTTGGGAATACTGGCCGGAGCACCGGCCCACACCTTCACTATGAGGTTCGCCGCTACGGCAAGGTCGTAAATCCCTGGCCCCATCTCCCCTGAGGGGAACAGGCGCTTTTCCATAGAGGTATTGGAATGAAAAAGACACTCGCGAAGGAGGCGAAAGGGAGTGCGGAAGTTCATTGTCCTCTGCCTTGTCGCTGTGCTCATTTCCGGAAGCGTCGCTTTCGCTGCAGTGGAGAAGGTGAAGGTCAGAAAGATTGACATCCTGAAGGTTCAGAACATCCCCGAAGTTCGGGTGGAACTCGAGGTCCAGGGAAGCGGCACCATCTTCGTCCAGGCCTCAACCGACTACGACAAGTACACCTACGTCACCGAGCCTGTGACCCTGGAGATTTCCTCGCCCCAGCCCTTCTTCGTCCTCCGCTTCACCAAGGGGGACTTCCGCCGGGTGAACCTCCTTGAGAACCTCAACGAGGAAATCCCCGAATTCGCCGAAGGGAAAAACGTCGTGGTGTACGTGTACGAGGCAAAGTACACCTCTTCGGAGGGGCAGCCCGAGGACATCAAGCAGGATATTGCCAAGTATGGGTACGCCCTGCGAGGGGTCCTTGCCAAGGGGACAAAGGAAATCCAACTTACCAAGAAATGAGGAGAAACGTCATGAACCAGCTCTACCGGGAAATCGCCGAACAACCTGAGGTCTTCCGTCGTGTTGCTACAACCTACGTGAACGAGGAAACCTTTGTGTCCTGGTATGAGGACCACCCGGGAACCATCTACCTCACGGGGATGGGAGGTTCCCTCTTCGCCGCCTATCCCGCCTACCTCTACCTCCTCTCCCGGGGGTTCCCGGTGGTGTACATCGACGCTTCAGAGCTCCTCCACTATGGCCTTCAGGGAATACGGGACGTCGATACCCTTGTGCTTCTGTCCCAGTCGGGAGAGTCCTACGAGGTCCTTGAGATCCTCAACCGCCTGCCCTCCCGTCCGAAGACTTTAGCCTTCACCGCTTCACCAAAGAGCACTCTTGCCCGAAGGGTTACAAAGGCCATCGACATCTTAAGTGGCACAGAATACGCCGTCACCGCCACGAAAACCCATACCGCAACGCTCGTTACCCTGAACCTCTGGGCCATGGCCCAGGGAAGAGATAAAGAGGCCTTCCTCCACGCTTCTTTAGACCTTGAGCTCCTTGCGGAAGAGGCCGAACATCTCATCGAAACCTCCCCTGAGTGGACCAAGAAAATACTCAAAAGCCTCGAATTTGCCCAGGGAGCGGAAACCAAGGTCCTCATCGCCCGGGGCCCAGCCCTGAGCTCAGCCTGGCACGGGTGTCTCCTCATGTATGAGTGCGCCAAGGAGACGTTCCTGAGTTTCTCCGGGGGACAATTCCGCCACGGCCCCCTGGAGCTTGCCGTAAAGACCATGTTCGCTATCGCGCTTGCCCTTCCTGGAAAGACCCAGGAACTTGTGGTGCGTCTTGCGGAGGAGCTTGCCGAGCGGGGTGTGGGGGTACTCCTTGTGGGCGCAACGCTTGAAGAGCGGTACAACCTCAAGGTCCTTCCTCTGCACTTCCCGAACGAATACTTCGCCCCCGCACTCTCGGTCATTCCCATTATGCTTCTCGCCTACACCATGGCTGAAGAAAAGGGAATAGAGCCGGGGAAGGCTTTTCTCATCCAGAAAACGACGCTGAGGGAGTAGCCATGCCGAAGGTCTTTGTGGTGGGGAACGTGAGCCTTGACCTTGTCCTTGGGGGCATCCCCGACTACCCCACCTGGGGGACGGAAGTGCTCATCCCCGGGTACGTCATGCGCCCCGGGGGAGCGGCAAGCAACGCTTCCCTTGCGCTTGCGGCTTTGGGGGTCCCAACCTTCATCGTGGCCACAGTGGGAACGGATTCTCTCGGAGGAGAAATCCGGGACCATTTCGCAAAAAGAGGCATCAGGGTGGACTTCCTTCACCTTTGCCCTACAAGGCAAACGGCCATCTCCGTGGGGGTGACGAACGCCCGGACCAAAGAGCGGAGCTTCCTCACGGACCTCGGAGCTCAGGAATGCCTGTCACGAGAGCACCTGGAGGCGATATCTCCCCTCCTTGAGGAGAGAGACTTCCTGCTTCTTTGCGGGTACTTCCTCTCACCGGGGCTCAGGATCCCGGAGGTAAGAAACGTCCTTTCGGGTTTCGGCCAGCGGGGTGTTACGATGCTCTTTGATACAGGCTGGCCCACCGAGGGCTGGACCGAAGATGTGCGGGAGGAAATCCGGACGCTCCTTCCTCTCTTTGACTACTTCCTCCCCAACGAAAAGGAGCTCGAAGGTGCCGGAGGAAAAGGCGTTGTGCTCCTTCCCCGTAAGGGGACCATCGTCAAGCAGGGCGAGAAAGGATGCACCGCCTACACCCGGGACGGGGTATTCTCTGCGGCTACCCTCCCTGTTGCTGTGACCGATACCGTGGGTGCAGGGGATTACTTCAACGCTGGCTTCATCTTCGGGCTCCTTGAGGGTTATCCTCTCCCCCTTGCCCTGCGTTGCGCAACCACCGTGGCTGCCCTCAACATCTCCACATCCCCTGAGAGGGACAGCCTGGCAACAAGAAACGCCCTCGTCACCGTGCTTTTTCCGGGAGGGGTGCCCCAGTGAACCTTTCCCTTCCCAGGGATGTTGCTCCGGGTGTGCGGCTTACTGCCTGGCGCATTGTGGAGTTCACCTTTAAAGCACTGGAGGAGCAGGACAAAGGAGGGTTTGACGTGTACCCGGAAATCCGGGTGTCGAAAAACCCCCAGGGACAACATGAGGGTCGTCTCACCTTGACTATGAACTTCTTTGGAGAAGGGCAGCAGGGTTTTGCCGTCCACCTTGTGGCGGAAGGGACATTCGTGGGAGAGGGCCTTGAGGCAGAGAAATTCGCCACCGTCTGCCGTACCCAGGGGGCGGCACTCCTTGTGCATCCCCTGCGCCAGTTCGTTCAGGAGTTCTTAAGCCGGGTGTACTCCTGATGTTCTCTCGCCTGCCCTTCCGCCACACCCGCCGCCTCCGCCGGATCCTCACCACCTTCTCCCGTTACGGTTTCCCGCTCCTCTCTAAAAGATTCCCTCTCCTGGATCGCCTGGGCCCCCTGGTCTCCCGGGAAGCCCTGAAGCATCCACCTCAGGAGAACCTCCGCCGGATTTTCGAGGAACTCGGGCCCACCTTCATCAAAATCGGCCAGATTCTGAGCACCCGCTTTGATCTTCTCCCTGAGGAGTACTGCCGGGAACTCCGCAAACTCCAGGACCAGGCGCCTCCTGTCGAGTTTCCTGATATTCGCAGGGTGCTTGAGGAGGAGTTCCGAGCTCCTTTAGAAAAGGTCTTCCGCTTCTTTGACCCTGAACCTCTTGCCTCGGCCTCTATCGCCCAGGTCCACCGGGCGGAACTCCCTGACGGGACCCGGGTGGCGGTAAAAGTGCAGAAACCAAAAACGGAGCAAACCATCCTTGAGGACCTCGAAATCCTTGAGAGCCTTCTCCACCTTGCTGACCGCATGCATGTTCTCGAGGAAGGTATTCCGGTGGAGGAACTCTTCCTGGAGTTCCGCAAACACCTCTTGCGGGAGATTGATTTCCTCGCCGAAGCCCAGAACATGCGCCGGTTCCGGGAGAACTTCGCCCACTTCCCCGGTGTGACCATCCCCCGCGTTTTTCCCTCCTACTGTACCAGAAGAGTCCTCGTGAGCGAACTCATCGAGGGTATTCCCCTCACGCACCTTGACACTGTAGCTCTGCAGGAAGAAGACCGAAAAGCTTTCGCCGAACGGGGGGTGGAGGCCATCCTCAAGATGATTTTCGAGGACGGATTCTTCCACGCCGACCCTCATCCAGGGAACATTCTCCTTCGCCTCCCCGAGCGGGATCTCGTCTTCCTTGACTTTGGGACCGTGGGGGTGGTGGACCGAAAGACAAGAGCAACCATGGCGCGATTGCTCCTTGCCCTCCTTGAGAAGGACACCGAACGGGTGGTGGAACTCCTCGAGGAGGAACTCCTCCTTGCTCCTCTCCCCTCGCCCCTTGCCCTGCGCCTGGACCTGAGTGAGGTCCTTGAGCGGTACATCGCCCTGAACCTCAAGGAGATTCGCTTAGAGAGCGTGGTGCACGAGTTCTTCTACCTGGCGAGGAAACACCGTCTCCGTTTCCCCTCGCACCTTGCCATCCTCCTGCGTGCCCTGGTGGTGGCAGAGGGAACAGGGCTTCTCCTTGATCCCACCTTCAACGTCTTTCCTCAACTTGAGGGGGCTCTTCGGCGCTTCTTCCTTGAGTCCATGCACCCAGAAGAGGTCCTGAGGCGCCTTGAGGAGTACGTCCTCGACTGGAAAGAGCTCCTTGAAAACCTCCCCCACCGATTGGATCAGCTCCTCACCCATGCGCTCTCGGGGAGAATCCGTCTCCAGGCGGAAAGTCAGGATTTCAGAGAGATGAACCGGCGTCTTGAGCGCATGAGCACCCGCCTTTCCCTGAGCGTGATTTTGGGCTCGCTCCTTGTGGGGTCCTCCCTCATCTACACCAACTACCCCTATTCAAGGGTTTTAGGGATTCTCGGCATCCTCGGGTTTGCCGCCGCCGCCTTTCTGGGAGCTCTCCTCGTTGCCGAGATGCTGAGCCACAGGTAACAGCGCCCCATGGAAAGAAGAAGAGTACGGCTGGTCAAAGCGGGAAGGAAAAGAAAAGGACCCATTCTCTACTGGATGCAGCGAGAACAAAGAGTCCGAGAGAACTGGGCACTGTACTTTGCCCTTGTGCTTGCAAAAGAAAGCGATGTTCCGCTTTGCGTTTGCTTCAACCTTGTGCCTGATTTCCTTGGGGCTCTGCCCCGGGCGTACCTATTTATGCTTGAGGGCCTGCGGGAGGTTGAGGGGGAGCTTGCGGAGCTCCGCATCCCCTTTGTGCTCCTTCGGGGCCAGCCGGAAAATACCATCCCGGGTCTTGTCCGTGACCTTGAAGCTTCAGGTATCGTCATGGACTTCAACCCTCTGAAAATTGTGCGAGCCTGGAAAAGAGAAGTTTTGCAACACCTCACAGCCACCGTGTTCGAGGTCGATGCGAGGAACGTCGTTCCCGTCTGGGTGACCTCGCCGGTAAAAGAGTACGGGGCCTTCACCATCCGCCGGAAAATCCACCGCCACCTCCCAGAATTCCTGAAAGAATTTCCGAAGCTTGGGAAACAGCCTTTCCGGGGGATTACCTTCCGGGCCTGCGACTGGGAGCGGCTTTTCCTCGAGCTCTTCCCCGAAAAGCCAAAGCTCCTCTGCACCCCTGGATATGCCGCAGGAATGCGCGCTCTCCAGGAGTTCCTCAAAGAACGCCTCCCCCACTACGCCGAAAAACGAAACGACCCAGCAGTCCCTGCCACCTCCCTCCTCTCCCCTTACCTCCACTTCGGACAGATTTCGGCTCAAAAGGTGGCGCTTGAAGTGCTGAGGTTTCGAGAACAATACCCAGAGAGCGTGGACGCCTTCCTCGAACAGCTCATCGTGCGCCGGGAGCTTGCCGAGAATTTCTGCACTTACGAGGAACACTACGACACTCCTTTGGGGTTCCCCCGCTGGGCTCAGGAGACCCTCAAAGCCCACAGGACCGACAACCGACCGTATCTTTACACCCTCAAAGAGCTTGAGCACGCAAAAACCCACGACCCCCTCTGGAACGCCGCCCAGAGGGAGCTCCTTTTTGCAGGGAGAATCCACAGTTACACGCGGATGTACTGGGCAAAGAAAATCCTCGAGTGGTCGGAAAACGAAGAAGAGGCGCTCCGGCGGGCCATTGACCTCAATGACCGGTACGCCCTTGACGGGCGGGACCCAAACGGGTACACCGGGATTGCCTGGGCCATAGGGGGCGTGCACGATCGACCCTTCCCGGAGCGGGAAATCTTCGGCAAAATCCGCCCCATGACCCTTGCACAGTGTGCCCGGAAGTTCAGCGTGGAGAAGTACATCGCACGGGTCGAGGAGTTCTCTAAGGATTCCTGAGCTTCACCGCCGTTCCGTAGGCGATGATTTCTGCCGCCCCAGTCATGACCATGCTTGTCGCCAAGCGAACCCCCAAAACGGCATCGGCCCCGAGTTTCCTCGCTTCTTCCACCATCCGCTCAAGGGCAATCCTCCGCGCTGCTGAAAGCATCTCGGTGTACTCTTTGACCTCTCCACCCACCAGGGTCCGCAAAGCGGCCATGATGTCCTTGCCGAGCCAGCGGGCACGAATGGTGCTTCCACAGACCACCCCAAGCACTTCCCGGACCTCTTTCCCAGGAATGGACTCAAGAGTCGAGAGGAGCATCTTCCCACCTCCTTCGTGCACTCTGGGGGTATTATACCTTTTTGGGGCCGCATGGAGAGCCGGGGAAGAGACGAGGATAGCGGCGAAACGTCAGGCGTTTCCCCAATGGCAAGAAAATAACCCAAGGGAGAGCACCAAAACCAGGCAAGGCTTTTCCCGAGCGATCCCACAAAGAGGGGTTTTCCCAAAGGCGGTCTCAAGAAACCCTGGCGGAGGGGGTGGGACTCGAACCCACATTGCCCGTCGAGGGCGTACCGGTTTTCAAGACCGGCTCCTTAGCCAGTTCGGACACCCCTCCCCGGGGAAAATTATACTGGCTCTTCTATACTCTCGCAACCCACTGTATGGATCCACATCATGTGGGACACCCGGAAAGTCCATTGTCTTGAAGTTCCTCCCAGATTCCAGTACGATCATCCTCTCTTACGCACCTCCTCAGCCTGCCTCCTGTTCTGTCACCCTGAGAAACGGGATTCCCCGTGACCCCAGCAAAGGGAGCAGAAAGGAAACTTTGCCCTCTGGGGAACCTGGTTTTGAATATGGAACATTCTGAGTTGTCTCGAAGCCGCGAAGCGGCGAGGAACCTCTGAGACTGCTTCGCCAGGCGAACAAACGAGGCTCGCAGTGACGAAAAAGGTGCGAAACGACGACCTCGCAGTGAGCTTTTTGTGCGTCATTGCGAGGGGCAAAGCCCCGAAGCAATCTGACCTGCCTGAAGGACGGGACTGCTTAGAAGACGACACGACGACCTTGCAGGGACACAATGAAGGTCATTGCGAGCGAAGCGAAGCAATCCCTGAGCTGACACTCTCCTGTTGGGGCAAAAAGGTGAGACTGCTTCGGAGACGAATATACGACCTCGCAGTGACACGGCAGGGGTCACTGCGAGGAGCGAAGCGACGAAGCAGTCTCATGAGATTGCTTCGCCAGACGAAAAAGCGAGGCTCGCAATGACCAAGAAAAGGGCGAAAAAGCGAGGCTCGCAATGACCGAGGAAAGGGCGAAACGACGAGTTCGTAGTGACCCTTTTTGTGTGTCGTTGCGAGGGCCAAAGGCCCGAAGCAATCCCGCAGTGACCCCCTCCTTTGTCTTTGCGAGGAGCAAAGCAACGAAGCAGCCTTATACCCTGGGAAAAGGAGATACGACCTTACAGCATGCGAGGAATCTCAGCGATATCGGGAAGGCCCTTAACCACAAGGGGAAGCACTATTCCGTGCTTTTTGATAGACAAGAAGAAGCTCCCGAATCCCTTCTTCAAGAGAAATCGCAGGAGTCCATCCGGCTTTTTTGAGCTTGGTAACA
>JAPWUU010000073.1 GCA_028275365.1 Candidatus Caldatribacterium sp. | reverse complement strand
TGTGTAAGGGTCCGAGTTTCATAGGGGGACACACCTTGGTTGGCAGAGGTGCCCCATAGACCAGGATACCTTGCGGATTCTTTCTGAGGGAAGCAGTGAAGGAGATGGTGGCCGAGGTTCTCCAGGTGGTCTTGAGGGTCCCCCAGGACCAGGAAGGCCGGTACTCTCCCGTCTATGGATGTGGAGGAGGTGGCGGTGGTTCTGTATACCACAGACATGAAACACCGCAAGGCGGCGGAGGTGATGAGCCTCCTCCTGACCATCACTCCTCCCCATGAGACTAGGGGCGCCATGGCCGATGGGGTGCTCCAGGCAGTGGAGGCCTTCCGTCGAAGGCCCTTGCCTTAAGGGATGGCATTCGTCTCTCCGGAGAGCCTTACCTTGAGGTTCTCAAGGAAGGGAAAAGCGTGGTCAGGGAGGCGGTGTACGTGGCTTTGGGGTGGAAAAGGGTTCTGGAGGAGCTCTGACGGAGGGGCCTCAGCGGGTTCTGTTTCCCATCACGGACAGGCTCCCCGGATTCCCCGAGACCATCCGCAGAGTCTCCCCTCAGGCGGAAGGAGAGCGGTACGTGGTGCACGGGGTGCGCTGGATCCTGGGGTAGCTGCAGGCCCAGTGGGGGAGCCGGTACCCGGAGGTGGTGGCCCCTGGGGGAGGAGGACTCGAGGTCCTCCTTGCGATGCTACGGGTACCCGAGGGCGCTGTGGCCGTACCTGCGAAGCACCAATCCGATGGAGCGATTCATCCGGGAGGTGAGGGACCATGAGTTCCCCAAGGCGGAGGTGGTGTACGAGCTCTTGTACCTGAGTCAGAGAAGCAAGGAGGGAGGTGGGCAGAGCGAAGGCTCAAGGGTTTCGCTGAAGGCGAAGGAGTGCTAAAGGGAACGCTTCAAAAGCGGTATGTCCCCGTACACAGACTTTTCCAAAGAACTCTTGACATGACCATCCCTGGAAGGCAACGGCCTAAGGAGAATCTTCACCGAGTTAGAACAAAGGGGGAAGAAACCTTTTTTGAGAAACTCCAGGAATTCCTCCGGAAGACCGAGAGGTAGTGTTCCCTGCGAACCGAGGATTTAGACGAACGCATTTTCTGCAGGCCCTTGAGCACCAGAGCCTCTGGACCTTACTTGGTACCTCCCATATCTCCACAATTTCTCCTCTCCTGCGGACCTGCGAGGAGAAAAGAAATCTGCCAGAACTGCGACTTGTTCAATCCTCCGGAAGAAAAACGCTCCATTTCCCCGTACCCCCTTGCAAGGGGGTACGGGGCTTTCATTCACTCCGGTTCCCCCGGCCAGGCACCGACAATGCCTTCTGCGGCCCACTCCATCGTGATAAGCTCGTCCATGGTGAGGCGAACTCCTTCAGGAACCCTGAGATGCCCCTTGCGGTCGCGGATGGGACCGGTGAAGGGGCTGAAAGCGTATTCAGGGTCAGCCATAGCCTTAAGAAGAGCAAAAACAAGGTCGTACACGCTGATTTCACCGTACACCGGATCGTTCACAATTGTAGATTTCAACTGGTCCTCAAAAACAGGATTGATGGGCATGCCGAAGTCCGCTCCGAGTTCAACGGCTCCTTCGCGGAGAAGCCACCAGTAGTCAACATTCCCAAGGTTTTTGGGAGTGTACAGGCCAGCATAGACTTTAGCGAAAAAGTCGAAATAGATGGCTTCCCAGTGCACAAGCTGACCCGATGCTACAAAGTTCGGAGCGAACTTGTACATGGGAGAGTAGTGCCCAAAACTCGGAAGCCCGTGTTCTGCAGCAACCTGAACAACCGTTGGAGAGTCTTCTGTGAAAGCCAGCACGTCCACTCCCTCGGCAATGAGGGACTCTGCCGCTTCTTTAGCTCCTGCAGGGTCGTACCAGGAAGTCTGGAGCCATCGAACGAGGACCTCCGCATTGGGGTTCACCCTCCGAGCACCCAAAGCAAAGGCATTGATGTGACGTTTGAGTTCCGGAATAGGAAAGGCCCCAACGTATCCGAGTTTTCCCGTCTTCGTCAGTGCTCCCGCAATGACTCCGTTGAGGTAGTACACCTGGTGAAAGTCTGCCATGTATGTGGCCATATTGGGTGCCCTTTTGAAGCCGGAACAGTGGAAGAAAATTTTGTCAGGATACCGCTGAGCCGCACTGAACGTCCCATCCATGAAACCAAAGCTTGTGGTAACAACGATGTCAACGCCCTCCTGGTTGATCAGACGATCGATAACCCCTTCGACTTCTCCCTCCGGTACCGCCTCAACATACACAGTTTCAAGCCAGGGGTAGGTGTCGTCGACAATGCGTCGGGCCTGGTCGTGAGCATAGCTCCAGCCAAAGTCCCCGATGGGCCCAACGTAGATGAACCCAGCCTTAATCTTTGTTTCCTGTGTGTTTCCCAAAGCCACGAAACCAAAACACAGGAGGAACACCAGCAAAACTCCCACCGCGAACCGTTTCATCGTTCCACCTCCACACCGGAATTGAATTGTCCTAACTGCTCCCTCTCTGGTAAGGCACCCCTAAGGAAGCGGGTGGCCCCACTTTCCTGCGAGCTGCTAAACGAGAGACAAAGCTTAGAGCCACAAGGGGGAAAAGATATGGAAGCGTGTTCAGGAGCTCCGGGGAAACTTGGGCCTGGAAACGAAAAGAAAAATGGTAGAGAATGCCAAAAAGGTATGCTCCCACCATCCCCCAGAAAGGATTCCAGAAGGCAAAAATAGTGAGCGCAATGGCCAGCCATCCAACTCCTGCAGTCATCCCATAAGACCACGAAGGGCGATACCCTAAAGAGAGATATCCTCCCGAAAGCCCAGCAAGAACTCCTCCGAAGAACACACAGGCGTAACGGACAAGGGTAACGTTAACCCCCATAGCATCACAGGCTGCGGGGTTTTCGCCTACAGAGCGGATGACGATGCCCCAGCGTGTGTGGAAAAGGACAAACCAGAGAATGACAGCCAGCCCCAAACTCACGTACACAAAGACATTGTGTTTCTCAAAACCCGGAAGAGCGGAGAGAAAGGGTAAACGGAACACCGGAAGCGTTGTAGCAAGGACTTTTCCCTCAAAATCCCTCCCCAGAACCCCCGAAACGCCCATACCGAGCATTCCCAGGGCCAGTCCCGAAACCACCTGATTCGTCCGGAGCGTGACGCTAAAGAAAGCATGAACAAGCGACGCACACCCGGCAACAACACCGGAAACAGCTACTCCCAGCCACGGATTTCCCGAAAAAAACGTCACGGCGAAAGCCGAAAACGCTCCAAGGGACATCAGGCCCTCGACACCGAGGTTCAGAATCCCGGATCGTTCAGCGTAAATTTCCCCTAAAGTCGAAAGGAGCAACGGGACACTATAGGCGAGAGTCCTTCCAACGACTCCACTAATCCAAAACCCTATCGTACTCATCCTCTTTCTCACCCCATGGTGCAACGCGCAACGTAACCCGGTAGTACAAAAGTTGCTCTGAAGCGATGAGGAAAAGGAGCACCAGTCCATTGAGAATGTACATCACCTGGAAGGGAATGCCAAAAGCAACCTTCAACGCATCCTGTCCAGACATAAGAGCCCCAAAAAGAAAAGCACTTGCGAGAACGCCAAGGGGGTTTGCCCGGGCGATCCAGGCAACGATAATGGCCGTGAACCCATATCCCAGGGAAATGTGTGCAGGATGACGAAGCATGTGGTGAATGCCACTTACTTCACCCACTCCTGCAATACCGGCCAGCCCTCCTGAGAGAAAGAGCACCAGAGCCACAACACGCTGTGCAGGAATTCCTGCAAGATGAGCCGCTTTTTCTCCTCTTCCGACAACTCGGAGCTCAAAACCAAAGGTGGTCTTCGTTAAAAGGAAGTAACAGAAAAGAGCTGCGAGAAAGGCAAAAAGGAAGGTCATCAGAGGCACCCGGGTAGTGCCGATGGTGGCAAGCCAAGCTTCTTGAGGAAAGGGATCTGTATAAGCAAATCCCCGAACCGTCTTCCCCTTCCAGGGACCGAGAATGAGGTAAAGCACGAGATTCGCGGCAACATAATTGAGCATCAGTGTGGTGATGATTTCGTTGATGGCCAGTCTATTCCGGCACCACGCAGCGAAAGCCCCCCACAGTGCTCCTCCCAAAAATCCAAGAATGAACATCGCAGGCAAAAGCAAGGAAGGGGGAAGAGGCGAAAAGAGCGCCACCCACGTTCCCACAATGGCTCCGATGAGCATCTGCCCCTCAGCACCGATATTCCACACCGAGGCCTGAAAGGACACCGCAAGACCCGCCCCGATAATGGCCAGAGGGATCATCCGCTTCACCGTCTCAGAAAGGGCGTAGAGACTGCCAAAGGCTCCCCGCCAGAAAACCCTGTAGGCCTCAAGGGGGGAAATCCCAAGAAAAGCAAAGAGTAGACCACTGACCAGGAAAGCCAGAAGGAGCGAGAGCACGGAGACAAAGAACACCATAGAGGCTGAGGGTTCAAGTCGTCTTGTTACCTGGAACCTCAGCCTCATCGAACCATCACGAGGCGTTCACCCGGAACTCCTCCCATCATCATTCCGATATCCCTGCGATCCTCCTCACTCCATCCACTCTGAGGACGTTTCCTTTCACCGAGGACGGTTCCTCTGTACAGGACGAGCACCCTGTCGGAAAGGGCGAGGATCTCATCAAGGTCGCCAGAAACAAGGAGAATGCCAACACCCTCCTCCTGCAAAGAGAGAAAGAGCCGGTGGATGAAATCAGTAGCCAGGATGTCGAGACCAGCAGTAGGGTTGGAAACCACAAGAACACGGGGACGAGAAGCCAGAACCTGCGCCAGGGCCACCCTCTGACGGTTACCCCCGGAAAGAAGACGCACCGGGAGTTGAGGAACAGGCGGCACAATCCGGTAGGTGGCAATCATTTCTTCTGCGTGTTCACGCACCTTCTTCCAGTCCACGAGGATTCCACGGCGGAAAGGTGCTTTCCGGTAATCCCGGAGGAAAAGGTTTTCAGCAAGGGTCAGATCCCCAACAAGCGCCATTCGGCGATCCTCGGGAACATATGCCAGACCTGCCTCGCGAACTTTCTGGGGGGACCATGCCGTGATGTCCACTTCGTCAACGAGGATACGTCCCCGCAGGGGAGAACGAAGACCGGCAAGGGCTTCGGTCAGCTCCCGCTGGCCATTTCCCACCACTCCGGCTATGCCCACAATCTCCCCTTCTCGAACCTCGAAAGACACCCCTCGTACCCCGGGGAATCCCCGGTCATCCAGTACCCAGAGGTCTTCAACCCGGAGAAGAGGGCGACCAGGAGAAAGTGCTTTCTTAGGCAGGGAAAGCACGATCTTCTCTCCCACCATCATGGTGGCAAGGGTTTCGAAATCGGCTTCACCTCGCGGAACCGTTCCCACTACTCTTCCCTTTCGGAGAACAGTAATGCGATCGCCGATCTCTCCCACTTCGCTGAACTTGTGGGTGACAAAAAGGCTTGTCTTCCCTTCTTCCTTCATCCTCTGCAAGACAAGGAAAAGCCTCTCCACATCCTTGGGGGTAAGCACGGAGGTGGGCTCATCGAGGATGAGAATCTCGGCTTTTCGAAGGAGGGCCTTCAGAATTTCCACCCGTTGCTGTTCCCCGGCAGAGAGCTGCCATATCCGGGCATCTGGATCCACATCAAGACCGTATTCCCTCGAGAGGTCCCGAATCATCTGCCGTGCCTGCGAAGCAGGAAAAAAGCGGGGAACCCGAGGAAATCCAAGCACAACGTTCTCCCAGACGGTGTGGTTGGGGATAAGACGAAAGTGCTGGTGGACCATTCCAATGCCCAGTTCTATGGCCACCCGGGGCGAAGGTATACGAACCTCCTTCCCCCGAAGGA
>JAPWUU010000016.1 GCA_028275365.1 Candidatus Caldatribacterium sp. | reverse complement strand
GTGTCGTGAACTCCTCGTACACCACTCCAAGGCCAAGCTTTTCAAGGAGGGTCGGGAGCTCATCCGAGTAGAAGGGTTTGAGGTGGAGCCAGATGAGGCGATGTGGCAGGGTTTTCGAGGGTTTTGAAAGTTCTTCCTTCAGGCGCTCGGCAAAGCGGAGTGATGTCTCCTCACCCAGGAATTCGTAGTAGTACGGGAGGTAATCGAGGTTTTTGGTTGGGGGAAGGAGCATCCGGTCTTTCTGCTGGCGCAGTGCCTCGACTTCAAGGAGAATCTCCCGGGTTCTATTAGAGAGAAAGAAAGGTTTGTCCCACGCAAAACGGACGTGCCATTCCCTTTCCAGACGCTTGGCGATGTTGGTGAGCTGTTCGGCAACATACCTTTCCGCGTCCTGGGTCCACCGCTTCGGGACATCAACGAGGAAGAGGGGGACGTTCCAGATTTCCCGGAGGACCTCAAAGAACCCCACCGTCCCGTGGCAGATGCTCGAAGTGGCAAAGAGGAAATCCGGTCGGGGAAAGAACCGGAGCAGGCTCATGCCGATACCTCCCCGGTGGTAGCTACAGAGGTCCTGGGAGAACCAGGCCTTCTCGGCTGCAGCAAGAGGAAGCTGGACAAAACGCAGGGCGGCAACGAGTCCAGTGGCGATTTCAGGGTAAAAGGGGATGAGGTGGGCGGCGTGGAGGAATTCCGAAGGGAAGAAGAGGCTGGCCCAGGCGATTTTCCCTCGCCTTCCGTAAAGGTTGCGGATGGTGTGGATAGTCACCTGGTAGGAGAATTGCGGAAGCGTTGGGTCAGGGTGTTTCTGGCGAAGCCACCACTCATACGGTCCAAGGAGCCGGAAAGGCGTTCTTCGCTCAAAAAGGAAGCGGAGAATCCGAAGAAGCACTGGGGAAATTTCATCCATGGAGAATCATCTCCCGAAAGGCATCGAGTCGCGTTTCCCATTGAGGAAAAGATGGAGTGGTATCGTGTTCAAGACAGAGCATGGGGAGACCGAGGCTTCGTCCAAGAAGCCCAATTTCGTAGAGCTGAAAGTCACAGAACTTGGAGAAAACCATCACCACTCCGCGAAGGCCAAGAGCGCCACAGAGCCTTTTGAGTGCCGTTCTCCGTGCAGGACCAGAAAGTCGCGGGCAGGGAAGGCGGCGGAGGATAAAGCGCGCCAAGTCCTCAAGGGGAGATGCGGTAAGGAGCAGGGGTTCTTCGCCGAGAAGAAGCCGATTTTCGGGGAGATCCGGGAAAACCAGAAACCCTTTCTCCTCAAGAAGGGGCAGGAGGACATGGGCAAAATGCGAGCCCGAGAGTAAGAGAGGAATGCGGTCTGGTGCTCTCCGGCGCTCTTCCCATTCTCTCAAGAACGCTTCCTGCTGCCTGAGCGTTTCCCCGAGGGCCTGCTTCAGGGATGCGGTGAATTCCAGAAAGGAGCGGCCACTTTGCGCCAGGAGTTTCCGGGCGAGCTCGTTCAAGTTTTCGGTCAGCCACCTCAAGGCGATTTCTCCGGTCAGGGCGGGGACGTCAAAAGAGAAAACCGGAACGGAAAGGGCTCTGAGGATTTCGTAGGTTCTCCGGGAGGCGTCGCATGCGAGGGGGACAACAAACCCTGAGAATTCCCTGTGGTTCAGGGCCCAGCTTATGAAGGTCTTACAGAGCGCACAGAAGGGAACAGGGAGAGAGGAGAACTGGGGGCTTGAAAAGTCTGGTTTGAAACACACGGCCTTGAAACCACAGGCTTCAAGGAGCTCCTGAGGAACATAGCGGCAGAAATACCCCAGAGTACGCATTTCAGAAAACGAACACCCAGAGCATTGCCCAGAGTATGAGGCCTGCGAGGACGAAGGGGAACACCACAAGGAGTGCCCAGCCAAGGAGGAATACACCGAGGAGGAAGGCAAGGAGAAACACCAGACTTCCCAGGAAAAAGGGAAGGAAGAAGGGAAGGGCGTGGAAGAAGATGACAAAGAACGCCACAAGGAACACTAAGGCAGCGAGCGACCACAGGATGCGGATCAGGGTTTTTCACCTCTTTTAGCGAGGTCTTTCAGAAATCGTTCCAGGTTCCGTGAGGCAAAGTCGGGAGGCAAAAACTGGGAAAGAATGGTTGCTGCCTTAACCTTTCGCCCCCAGAACTTCTCGTTGAGCTCTGTGTTTTCGGCGAGTTTTGTTCCCTCAAGGGTAACCCCAAGGAATACCCCCCGGGAAAGGGCGTAAGCATAGCAGGGTGAGGAGAGCTCAGAGTCCAGGGCGACGGAAATCCCCCGTCCTGCTGGTCCCAGAGTGACGGAGAGGTTCCCTCCAAGGATTGCGTACCCCCGGACTAAAGTCTCTAAGGCTGCCCGCCGCATGATGAAGAGGATGATATCCTGGGACTGGATACCCACCTGGACCCCGAGGTTCACTCCCTGAAGGGTGTAGAACGCTGGTCCAAAGAAGGTTTTTCGATCCTCACCCCGTGCGAAGACCACCCCTTCACCCCGAGCGATGCCCACAAAGAACCCGACTCGTTTCACCCCAGGGAAAATCGCAATGCTCTGGGCGTTCTCGAAAAGGGGCAGGAGAATCCGGCGATCAAGAGAACGGGAAAGCTCGTAGAGAACTTCAATAGAGCGGTTGATGAGGTCTTCTCCAGGAGGGAGGGCAAGAGCCTGGGAGGCACAGAGAAAACACAAAGCTCCAAAAAGTACGAAGAGCTTCATACCTCGTACTCCTTCTCCGAAGCAGCCTGGGCGAGAAGGTACTTCATCACCTTTCCAGTGACCGTCTGGGGGAGTCCGGGAACGATTTCCACAAGACGTGGCACCTTGTGAGGGGGGAGGTGTTTCCGGCAGAAATCCACAATTTCCCGGGGTCTGAGGGAGACCCCTTCCTGGGGTACGATGTAAGCTTTCACCATCTCTCCCCGGAGCTCCCTTTTGACGCCCACCACCGCGGCCTGTGCCACTCCGGGGAAACCAAGGAGGACCTCCTCGACCTCCTGAGGGTACACGTTGAAGCCGGAGACGATGATGACTTCCTTTTTCCGCCCCTCGATGTAGAGGATTCCCCGCTCATCCATTCTCCCCAGGTCTCCCGTTGAGAACCATCCCTCCCGAAAGGCCCGGGCGTTCTCTTCGGGGTTGGCGAAGTACCCGGGAGAAACGGGGTCTCCGGCGAGAAGGATTTCTCCAACCTCGTTCGTGCCCAGGTCTTCTCCTGCGTCGTTGACGATTCGCAGGCGTATGGCGCCGATAACCGGTCCTGCGGAACCGGGGACACGCACCTCAGGGGAGGGATTCACGGCTACCACCGGAGAGGCTTCGGTAATGCCATATCCTTCAATGATGCGCAGCCCGAAAGCATTCTCAAAGGCTTCCCGCACTCTTGAGGGCAGCGCGTCGCCCCCGCAGATGAGCAGCCGCAGGGGGGAAAGATCGAAGGAGGTCTTTCTCCAAGCGCCGGTGAGAATAGAGAACATTGCCGGAACGCCGAGGAAGACGGTGGACTGGTCCTCCCGCAGGGCGGTGACAAACTCTTCAAGGGGATACAGGGAGGGGACGATGGTGAGCGTCATGCCCTTCATGAGGGGGAGGAGATAGGCGATAGAGAACCCGAAAACGTGGAACATGGGCAAAACCCCAAGCATCCGGTCTTCAGGGGAGATATCGACAAGGTCGAAACAACTATCGATATCGGAGAGGATGTTCCGGTGAGTGAGTATGACGAGTTTTGGCATTCCTGTGGTTCCCGAGGTGCAGAAGAGTGCTGCCACAGGGCTTTCGAACTCTGGGAGGGGTATGGAAGAGGGGAGAAAAGTCGGAGGGTAGGAAATTTCTCCGTTCTCCCTCAGGATGGCGCAGGGAACGTCCTGGTCTTTAAGGGGAGTTTCACGGAGGAGGAACTGCGCCGAGGCAGCACGGAGGATTTTCACCTGCATGTCCTCCGGGGTACGGGGGGAGAGGGGAATGGGAATGACGCCAAGAGTGAGCGCGGCAAGGTAAAATCGGAGGGCATACCAGCTGTTCCCGATGGCCGTGACCACCCTTGTCCCGGGTCGTATTCCGGCCTGTTGCATAGCCGCTACTTCCTGAGCGATGATTCCAGGGAGGTCCCGGTACAGTATCCGCATCCCCCGGAAGGAAACGGCGACTTTCTCCCGGTAGTCTCTGCTCATCTTTTCCAGGCGTTCGGGAATGGTTTCCGGCATGGTTCCTCTTTGCTCCTTTTTGCTTCCATTGTAGCACAAACCCGAAAAGCCGGTGACAGGCGGGAGGAATTATGGTATATTCATCCCAAAATAGGGGGAGCTCAGTGGCCGTGGAGGATCGGAACATCACCTGTACTACGCAGGAAAAAGCGGGAGATTCTTGTTGCGGTATTCCTCTCCTTGGGTTTGTGCTCTGTCTTGCCGAGATGGTGGACCTCGTAAATCGCCGGCTTTTGGAGCACCACCTGAAGGTTGCCTACCTTGCGTTCCGTTTTGGAGAGGTTCTGGGGTTCTCAGAACGGTCCCTTGGGGATCTCCTCCTTGGGGGTCTTTTGCATGACATTGGGGCATTCTCTCTGTGGGAGCGTCTTGATGCCCTCCACTTTGAATTCCACAATCCTCACCACCATGCCTTCGTGGCCTATCTGCTCCTTAAGGATTTTGCGCCTTTTGCATCGCTTGCAGAGATCGTCCGTTACCATCATGTTCCCTGGGAGGAAGGTCGGGGCGGGACTGTCCCTCTTGAGAGTCACGTCATCCATTTTGCCGACCGGGTCAGCATCACGTGTTCTTTTCGGAAGGACCCGCTGGGGGAGATCCGGGAGAAGGAGCCTTTCCTCCGGTCCTTTGTCCCCCGCCTCTTCCACCCAGAGGTTTTCGAGGCGTTCCGAAAGCTCCTCTCCAGGGATTACGTGTGGTTTGACCTTGCTTCGCCTCACCTTCGCCGCATTGTGCACGACCTTATCCCTTCGGGGAGATTGTGCCTGAATACGGAGGATTTCCTTCGCTTTTGCCAGGTTGTTGCCCATCTCATCGATTTTCGAAGTGCGTTCACGGCCACCCATTCTGCCGGAGTGGCACGCACGGCTCACAGGCTTGGGGAACTCACCGGGCTTCCGCAGAGCAAACACGTGCTTCTTTTTGCGGCGGGACTTCTCCACGACCTGGGGAAAATAGCCATACCGGTTGAGATTCTCGAGAAACCCGGACCGCTGACTGAAAAGGAAATGCACATCATGAAATCCCATGCCTACCACACCTTTATGGCGCTTTCCTGGATTCAGGGCCTGAGGGATGTGGCTTTCTGGGCCTCAGAGCACCATGAGCGGTGTAATGGTCGGGGGTATCCTTTCGGAAGAACAGAGGAGGAACTTCTCTTTGAGTCAAGACTTTTAGCCGTTGCCGATGTCTTCGTAGCGTTATCCGAAGATCGTCCCTATCGTCCAGCTCTGGGTCCCCGACGTATTCGAGAAATCCTCGAAAACATGGCGAGTTCAAAGAGTCTGGATGTCGATATCGTGGGGGTACTCCTGGACCACTTTGACGAGGTTCGTGCTTCTTGCAGGGAGGTCCAGGAGCAGTCGGCCCTGGAGTATGCGGCTTTTCGTCAGGAAATCGTCCGGTTCGCAGGATAGGGGGTGTGCTCTGTGGCGCTTGTGTGGTCGGATACGTTCTCGGTGGGTGTGGCAGTGATTGATGAGCAGCATAAGGAGCTCTTTGCCCGGACCAATCGCCTCCTTAAAGCCTGTCAGGAAGGAAAGGGAAAGGAAGCTGTTCGGGAGACTCTGGCCTTCCTTGGAGAATACGTGAAGACCCACTTTGCCACTGAGGAAAGGCTCATGGTGCAGTACGGGTATCCAGGATTTGCTACCCACAGGAAGCTCCACGAAGGTTTCACCGAAGCCTTCCTGGGACTGCAAAAAGAGGCTGAAAGAGACGTTGGTGTTGCTCTCGTTACTCGGGTGAATCAAACAGTGGTGGACTGGTGGGTGAATCACATCCTGAAAGTGGATAGAGAACTCGGGGCATTTTTGCGGGCAAAGATGGGTACGTGACGGAATACGCCCGGGTCCGTCTCAAGAAGGGAAAAGAAAAGCGGATACTTCTGGGCCATCCCTGGGTGTACTGTACGGATATCGAGGTTCTGCGGGGTCCGGCAGACCCCGGGGACATTGTGCTTTTAGAGAATCACCGTGGGAAACCCCTTGCCCTGGGGTATTACAACCCGAATTCGGTCATCGCTGTTCGGGTACTGACCCAAAACCCCAAAGAGCGCATCGGCCGGGACTTTTTCCTCCATCGGATACGGCAAGCTCTTGAGCTTCGCCTGAAGCTTTTTCGAGAAGCAACAACCAATGCCTTCCGTGTGGTTTTTGCCGAGGCAGACCTCCTCCCTGGGCTCATTGTAGACCGGTTTGCCTCTCTGCTTGTGGTGCAGTTTCTTACTCTTGGGATGGAGAGAAGGAAAGGAGACATCGTGGAGGCGCTTGAGGCCCTCCTGCACCCTGGGGGTATCTACGAACGGAGCGACGTGGAGGTCCGCAAGAAAGAGGGCCTTGAGGAGTGTGCGGGGTGGATTCTCCCGGGTGGAAGTCCGGAGGTAATCATCAAGGAAAACGGCCTTGCCTTTTTCGTGGACGTTGCCCGGGGCCAGAAGACGGGGTACTTCCTGGATCAGCGGGAGAACCGCCTGAGCCTTCGCCGCTATGTCCAGGGAGCACGGGTTCTTGATTGTTTCTCATATACCGGGGGATTTGCCATCCATGCGGCGGCTTTTGGGGCACGAGAGGTCCTGGGGCTTGACATCTCTGAGAGCGCCGTAGCCCTTGCCCGGGAGAACGCTCGCCTGAACCGGCTGGAGGATCGAGTTCGGTTTGAGGTTGCCGACGTCTTTGAGGCCCTGCGGGAACTCCTCAGAAAAGGCGAGCGCTTTGACCTTGTGATTCTTGATCCTCCTGCCTTTGTCAAAGGAAAGGAGGCTCTCGAGGGGGCACTCCGGGGATACAAGGACATCAATCTCCTCGCCATGAAGCTCCTTGTCCCTTCAGGGATTCTCGTCACCTGTTCCTGCTCGTATCATCTTTCCGAGGAACTCTTCCTTGAAGTGCTCCAAAAGGCAAGCCAGGACGCCGGAAGGCGCCTGCAGATTCTTGAGCGGCGGGGGCAGGCCCAGGACCATCCTGTCCTTGTGGGGTATCCTGAATCCCGGTACCTGAAGTGTTTCATCCTGCGAGTTCTGTGATATAGTAATGGAGCGTTGAATATCCTCCTCTTGAGGGAGTGAAACTGTGTCGCCTTTTCCTCAGTTCAGTGAGGCTGTGTCTTTGGCGCTGCACAGTATGGTGCTTTTGAGTGAAAGCCGTGCTCCCCTCACGGTGAAAGAGATGGCCGAGAGGACAGGTGCCTCCTTTCACCATCTGGCGAAGGTTTTCCAGCGCCTGCGCAAAGCACAACTTGTGGTGTCCACCCGCGGGCCTCGAGGAGGTTTTACGCTTTCCCGTCCTCCAGAGCGCATCACCCTTCTTGAGGTCTACGAGGCTATTGAAGGGCCGGTTTCTGAACGCATCTGCCTCCTCGGAGAACAGGAGTGTCCTTTCGGGGAGTGCATTTTCGGCGGGCTTCTTGGGGAATTTGCCCATCGCTTTCGAGAGTACCTTGCCTCGCACACTTTAGCGAGCGTGTGTCACAAAAGAGAGACCACACAGAACCCGGAATAAAGTGGTCACAGACCATGGTTGTATCCTAAAAACCTCACAGGAGGTGGTACCGTTGCCGGAGTTCGTGAACCCCTTCAGTGGTATGGTGCCCGGTCGGAAAATGACGAAAGAGGAGCTCATCCGTGCCATTCGCCTGAATCTCGCGGCCGAAGAAGAGGCTGTGCATCTGTACCTTGCCCATGCCGAGGCTACCGATCATCCTCTGGCCAAGAAGGTCCTCATCGATATTGCCAACGAGGAGCGGGTCCACGCGGGGGAATTCCTGCGACTCCTTGAGATTCTCACAGGGGACGAGGCGGATTTCCTGGCGCAGGGAGCAAAGGAAGTCGATGACCTTGCTCGCTCATTTGGCCAGAGCGCTCCGACTCTGGGGTCCCTGCGAGAGGAGGGAGGACAGTGAGCAGTTCGTACCTTGGTCGAGAGGATGCGCCTTTCGGGCAGGCCTTCTGGGAGTTGCTTGAGAAAACCGCCATTTCTGTGGCAAAGTCGGAGCTTGCAGGACGGAGAATTCTCCCTCTTGAGGGTCCTTTTGGTCTTGGGTTTGCTTTTGTCCCCTTTGGGGCGAAGCCGCTTGAAGAGGGAGTTCTTGTTGCAGGGGGACAGCCACTTGTGGCGCTCGAGCAGACGTTCTCTCTCAGGAGACTCGACATTGCCCAGTTTGAGCGGAATGGTGTGGCTTTGGACCTTGCGCCGCTTGTAGCAGCGGTGAAGAACATTGCCCACCTTGAGGAGCGACTGATTTTCGAAGGGTTTGGGGACTGTAGGGGTCTCTGCACGGCTTCTGGGGTTCTCGAGAGCTCCCTCTCTTCCTGGGACGAGCCGGGAAAAGCGGCTGAGGACCTCATTCGGGCCGTTTCTCTTCTTGATAGTGAGGGATTCCATGGGCCCTTTGCCCTGGCGCTTTCCCCGGGGCGGTACAATCTCCTCCTTCGCCGTTACCCCGAAACGGCACAGATTGAGCTTGACCACATAAGGACCATTGTGGGTGACCGGGTGGTCAAAGCTCCGTACCTGAAGGAGGGAGGTGTTCTCCTTGCGGTGAACCCGGTCTACGCCCGAATTCTCCTTGGTCAGGACCTCGAGGTCGGGTTCATCGGCCCGGATAAGGAGGGGTACCTCTTCTCCGTTTCAGAAAGCCTGACCCTTTTGCTCACCGAGCCCCGCTCAGTGTGTGTCCTTCGCTGAGACTGGCGGGGGGCTCTCCCCCCGCCAGTCCTTCTGGAACTCCCTCTGCGCCTTGGCGATACCTCTCTGTGTTATAATGGTTACTGCCCTCTGGGCAATCTCTGAGGAGGAAACCGTATGCTTGCCCTGCTGAAAGAGGTATGGGCGAAGAAAGCCCAGGAGCGCATCATTCGGGAACTCCAGAGGAAGTTCGTCGAGCCCATTAACGCTCTGGAGGAAAAGGTGCGTGCGCTTTCGGATCAAGAGCTTTCCCGGAAAACCGAGGAGTTCAAAGAACGCCTTGCCCGGGGCGAGACGCTTGACGACCTCCTCATCGAGGCCTTCGCCGTGGTGCGGGAAGTAGCCCGTAGGGTCGTCGGTATGCGTCCCTTTGACGTGCAGATTATGGGGGCGGTTGTGCTCCACCAGGGGAAAATTGCCGAGATGCAGACCGGAGAGGGGAAAACCCTGGTGGCCACCATGCCCGCCTACCTCAATGCCCTCACCGGGCGGGGTGTCCACATCGTCACGGTGAACGACTACCTGGCCAAGCGCGACCGCTACTGGATGGGGCCGATTTTTGAATTCCTGGGGCTCTCTGTGGGGCTCATTCAGCATGAGTCAACGCCAGAGGAACGGAAGAGGGCGTACCGGTGCGATATCACCTACGGGACGAACGTCGAGTTTGGCTTTGACTACCTCAGGGACAACATGGCGCTGCGCAGAGAAAACGTGGTCCAGCGGGAACTCCATTACGCCATCATCGACGAGGTGGACTCCATTCTCATCGACGAGGCTCGAACGCCCCTCATCATCTCCGGTCCGGCAGAGGAAAACACTGAAATCTACTACAAGATCGACCGGGTGGTCCGGAAGCTCATCCCCAAGGAGGATTTCGACTTTGAGGAAAAAACCCGCTCAGTGTGGCTGACGGAGAAAGGCATCGCCAAAATCGAGAAGCTTCTCCATGTGGCAAATCTCTATGAGGAGACGGGGAGGGGAACCCTGGAACACCTCGTGCGGCAGGCCCTCAGGGCGCATTACCTGTACAAGAAGGACGTGGATTACGTGGTGAAGGACGGCCAGGTCATCATCGTGGACGAGTTTACCGGTCGCCTCATGTACGGGAGGCGTTACAGCGACGGTCTCCACCAGGCCATTGAGGCGAAAGAGGGGCTGCAGGTAGCGAGCGAAAACCAGACCCTGGCCTCCATCACCTATCAGAACTACTTCCGGATGTACGAGAAAATCTGCGGCATGACTGGAACGGCGAAAACCGAAGAAGAAGAGTTTATCTACACCTATGGGATGCCGGTGGTGGTGATTCCCACGAATAAACCCCTTCGCCGGACAACGCTTCCTGATGTCATCTACCGTACAGAGCGAGAGAAGTTCGAAGCCGTGGTCCGGGAGATTGAACGTCTGCACACTCTGGGACGGCCGGTCCTTGTGGGGACGACCTCCATTGAGAAGTCAGAACGTCTGAGCGACATGCTGAAAAAGCGGGGCATTCCTCATGAGGTGCTGAATGCCAAGCACCACGAACGGGAAGCGGAAATCATTGCCCAGGCAGGACGCAAGGGGGCGGTCACCATCTCGACAAATATGGCCGGGAGGGGGACGGACATCCTCCTTGGGGGCAACCCGGATTTCCTTGCCAAGCGAAAAATGCGGGAAATGGGCTTCCCGGAACACGTCATTCTCCGCCTGAGTCTTGGCATTCCTGCCGATGACCCTGAAATGCAGCGGGCCAGAGAGGTCTATCGGGAACTCTATGCGCGCTTCAAAGCGGAAACCGACAGGGAAGCCGAGGAAGTGAAGGCTCTGGGAGGGTTGCACGTTATCGGCACGGAACGCCACGAGAGCCGTCGTATCGACAATCAGCTTCGGGGGCGCGCCGGGCGCCAGGGAGACCCGGGGTCGTCACAGTTTTTCCTTTCCCTTGAGGATGACCTTTTGCGGCTTTTCGTTCCGGAACGCCTGTCTTCTGTCATGGCCCGCTTTGGGATGGAGGAGGGAGTCCCCATCGAGCACCCCCTGGTCACTCGTCTTGTGGAGGCGGCTCAGAAAAGGGTCGAAGGGCACCACTTCAGCATCCGCAAGACGCTCCTCCAGTACGACGACGTTATGAACAAGCAGCGGGAGGTTATCTACGCCCAGAGGCGGCGGGTGCTCTTTGAGGAGAACCTCCGGCCCTTTGTGTACGATATGCTGGAGAAGGTCATTGATGACCTTGTTGAGGCTTATGCCAATGAGCGGGTGTATCCGGAGGAATGGGACCTTGAAGGATTGAACCAGCGCCTGCGGCTCCTTTTCGGGGTGGAATTCCACCCCCCGGAAGAGGAACGCCTGAAGCTCACCTCAAAGGACCTCAGAGAGAAGCTCTATACGAGCCTTGTGCATCTCTATGAGCGCCGGGTCCAGGAGGTGGGTGATGAGGTCTTCCGCGATATTGAGCGCTATGTCCTTTTGCGGGTTGTGGATTACCACTGGAAGGACCACCTCCATAACATGGACCATCTTCGGGAGGGTATTGGACTCCGGGCAGTGGGTCAGAAAGACCCCTTTGTGGAGTACCAGCTCGAGGCCTTTGAGATGTTCCAGAACATGGTCGCCGCCATTCGGGAGGACGCCTTACGGTACCTCTTCCACGTTCGGGTGGTTCCCGAAAGAAAGCCCTCTGTCCAGAGAGCTTCGGAGGGATCCCGGCCGGCCTCTGTGCCACAACCTCAAAAGGTGCAGCGTAAAGTGGGCCGGAATGACCCCTGCCCCTGTGGGAGCGGGCTTAAGTACAAATACTGCTGTGGGAAAAAGTGAAAGGAGGAAGAACAATGCAGGTTGACCTCTTAGGGGACCTTACATTCATCCGAAAGAAACTCGAGGAAATCGGAGGGTATCTTTGAAGAGGAAAAGGTTCCGGAAAAAATCAAAGCCATAGAGTTTGAGATGTCCCGGGGAGATTTCTGGGGCGACGAAGGAAAGCAGAGCCGTCTCCTTGCAGAGTACCGGAAGTACCGGCAGGTGTTTGAGGAGTACCTGGAGCTCAAGAAACGCCTGGAGGATACGGAGGAACTCGTTCACCTTGTCACTCCCGAGGACCCGGAATACCAGGAGCTTGTGCAGGAGGTTCGGAAGCTCTCCGAAGCCGTGGAGGACCTGGACATCCGGCTCCTGTTCCGCCGGGAAGAGGACCGGTGTAACGCCATTGTGACCATTCATTCGGGTGCGGGAGGAACGGAGTCCCAGGACTGGGTGGAGATGCTCTTCCGGATGTACCTCCGCTTCTGTGAGCGTAAAGATTTCGATGTCCGGGTAACCGATATCCTCGAAGGGGAAGAGGCGGGGTTGAAACACGTGACCTTCCTTGTTCAGGGAGAGTACGCGTACGGGTACCTCCGTTCCGAACACGGGGTGCACCGCTTGATCCGCATCTCTCCCTTCGATGCGAATCGGCGTCGTCACACGACTTTCGCCCTGGTGGATGTCATTCCGGAAATCGGCGAAGACGTCAAGGCGGAGATTAACCCCCAGGATCTCCGGATTGAGACCTTCAGGGCAAGCGGTCACGGTGGGCAGCACGTGAACGTCACCGATTCAGCCGTCCGTATCACCCACATCCCCACAGGTATTGTGGTCCAGTGCCAAAACGAGCGTTCCCAGCACCAGAATAAGGCCGTTGCCATGAGGATTCTCCGGGCCCGTCTGTACGAATACTACCGTCAGGAGCAGATGAAGAAAATACAGGAACTCAAGGGAGAACGGAAGGACATCGCTTGGGGGAACCAGATCCGGACCTATGTGTTCCATCCCTATACGCTCGTTAAGGACCACCGGACAGGGCACGAGACGGGGAATATCGAACGGGTAATGGACGGGGAAATTGACGACTTCATCGAAGCGTTCCTCAAGAGGGAACGAAGCCTATGAAGGTGTACGCCCTTGTGGGGCCAACGGGGACAGGGAAGAGTTACCGGGCTCCTCACCTGGCAAAGGAATACGGCATCGACTGCATCATTGACGATGGGTTGCTCATTGCCTCAGGGAGGATTCTTGCGGGGAGATCAGCGAAAGCCGAGCTCAGCAAAATCCGGGCGGCCAAGGTTGCCGTCTTTTATTTCCAAAACCACCGGGAGGAAGTCAAAAAGGCCCTGCGGGAACTTGCCCCGGAAAAGATTTTGGTCCTTGGCATTTCTCTCCCCATGGTGGAGAAAATCTGCGAACGCCTTGAGCTCCCGAAGCCCGAGGTCGTCTGGGATATTTTCCACCTTGCACCCCTTGATGAGATTCAGATGGCCCTGGCGGCCCGGGAGTCCCAGGGAAAGCACACCATTCCCGTACCCCTTGTGGAGGTTAAGCGCAATCTCTGGAGTGCCATTACCGATGCCCTTCCCGTGGGTGTGTGGCGCTGGTTCTACACCTCTCGAGAGAAAACAGTGGTACGCCCACCCTTCAGTTACCTTGGAAAGCTCATCGTCAGCGAGGCCGCCCTGCGGACCCTTGTGTTCCTTTGCCTTGTGCACACCCCCTGGGTACAGAAGATTACCGCCATCAACCTGCACCGGACGGAGCGGGGTCTTGAGGTGGAGCTTTCGTGTGTCCTCCAGAACGGTTCGTCGGTGGCCGAGGTCTGCCGTTTCCTGCAGCAGTACCTCCGGGAGCGGGTGGAGTACCTCACAGGGGTTGAGCTCCAGGCAGTACACGTGGACGTCGAGGGTGTGCTCTTTCCCTCATGGCAGCCATCTGAATCTTGACATCTGGAGTGGCATCTGGTAGGAAATACGAAAACCTGTGAGGCGAAAGAGGTATGGCTCGCAAGACTATGGAGGAGCTCCTCAGAGAGCTCAGGGAGAAGGAAGCCATTCTCCTTCTGGGTGGTGGGGAGAAGGCTGTTGAGAAGCAGCACCAGAGCGGCAAGCTCACCGCTCGAGAGCGGATTGCCCTTTTGCTTGACGAGGGGAGTTTCGAGGAAATTGACCTTTTCGTAGAGCACCGGGCGGAAAAGTTTGGCATGCCCGAGAAGAAGCTCCCGGCTGATGGAGTGGTCACAGGATTCGGGACCATCGATGGTCGGGTGGTCTTTGTGTACTCTCAGGATTTCACCGTCATGGGTGGGTCCCTGGGAGAGATGCAAGCCAAGAAAATCTGTAAAATCATGGACATGGCTCTGAGAGTCGGTGCTCCCCTTGTGGGCATCAACGATTCGGGGGGCGCAAGGATTCAGGAGGGTATCGATTCCCTCTCAGGGTATGGGCAGATTTTCTTCCGGAATACCCAGGCATCGGGCGTCATCCCGCAAATTGCCGTTATCGCTGGTCCCTGCGCAGGGGGTGCGGTGTACTCCCCAGCGCTCATGGACTTCATTTTCATGGTTGAGGGGATCAGCCGGATGTTCGTTACTGGTCCCCAGGTGGTGAAGGCGGCCACCGGAGAGGAGGTTTCGGCCGAGGAACTCGGAGGGGCCATGACCCATGCGACACGAAGCGGTGTTGCGCATTTTACGGCCCGCACCGAGGAGGAATGTTTCCGGGAGGTTCGGAGACTCCTCTCTTTTCTCCCCTCAAATAACGCCGAAGACCCCCCTTTTGTGGACACCGGTGACCCTCTGGAACGGCAGGAGGAGCATCTGCTTGAGATTGTCCCCACCAACCCCAACAAACCCTACGACGTGAAAGAGGTTATCCGCTGCATCGTGGATCAGGGGGAATTCTTTGAGGTCCACAAGAGCTTCGCCCGCAATATCGTCGTGGGGTTTGCTCGAATCGGGGGGCATGTGGTGGGGATTGTGGCGAATCAGCCGTATCATCTGGCGGGGTGCCTTGACATCGATTCGGCGGACAAGGCGTCGCGGTTCATCCGCTTCTGCGATTGCTTCAACATTCCTCTGGTGACGCTGGTTGATGTTCCGGGGTTTTTGCCTGGAACGAACCAGGAGTTTGGAGGGATTATCCGCCACGGAGCAAAGATGCTCTACGCGTATTCTGAGGCTACGGTCCCGAAAATCACGGTCATCCTTCGCAAGGCCTATGGAGGAGCGTACCTTGCCATGTGCAGTCGGGACCTGGGAGCTGATGTGGTCTTCGCCTGGCCGACCGCCGAAATTGCCGTGATGGGTGCAGAGGGTGCAGTGGAAATCATCTTTCGCCGGGAGATTGAAGGTGCTCTGGACCCCGAAAGGGAACGGGAGCGGTTGCTTGAAGCGTACCGTCAGGAGTTCTACAATCCCTATCAGGCTGCAAAGCGGGGGTATGTCGACCAGGTCATCGATCCTCGCTTGACGCGCCTCAAGGTTGGCCGGGCACTTGAGGTTTTCTGGTCGAAACGGGAGGAGAGGAAGGGGAAAAAGCATGGCAATTTCCCAGTGTGACCTTGGGGTGGGTGTGAAGCCGGAAGTTGTTGCCGCCATCGTGGCTGCGCTTATGGAGTTTCTGGAAACCGAAGAGACTCCGCGTCAGAAGCCTTATGTTTTGCGGAAAAGCCATGCCTGGAAGGCACTGGCTTTGCAGGAAGGACGCCTGCGGATTCGTCTGGGGAGGTAAGGAACGTGCGGAAATTCCTCGTTCGGGTGAACGGTGAGGAGTACGAGGTTGAGGTGGTGGAGGTCACCGGGGGTGAGAAGAAAGCCTTCAGTGTCAGTGGTGTTCGAAAAGTTGGCGAGTCGAAACCCGCTGAGGGTCTTCGGGTGACCACTACCGTTCGGGCGCCCATGCCGGGGCGGATTGTGGCCATCAACGTGAAGAAGGGGGATGAGGTCCGGGCCGGACACGTTGCGGTGATTCTTGAGGCCATGAAGATGGAGAACGAGATCCCGGTGGAACACAATGGGGTGATCACGCAGGTCTACGTTGAGGAGAACGACACCGTGGACGTCGGCGATCCACTCTTTGACGTCGAAGAGGTGCGTCTGTAATGCTGGGGAGGCGCCTTCTTGTCCTTCTGAGCATCGTCGTCCTCGTGGCGGCTCTTCCCTTTG
The DNA here is from genome assembly GCA_028275365.1 of Candidatus Caldatribacterium sp. Lineage (GTDB taxonomy): Bacteria > Atribacterota > Atribacteria > Atribacterales > Caldatribacteriaceae > Caldatribacterium. The sequence goes on along the minus strand of JAPWUU010000016.1, from coordinate 5,275 downwards.
CCTTTGAGCGCATAGCCCGGGAACGGGAGAACCGCAACGTTCTCCTTGTGGTGGACTGGGATGACGTGGAGTGGTTTGCCCGCACGAAAGGCATGGACCCCTTTGTGCTTGCCCGGGAACTCAGACAGCAGGGGTTTGCCGCCTTTGGGGTGAGCGAATGGTCTCTGAAGACCCTGAAAGCGCGGGGTTTGCTTGTTCCTGCTCCCGCACCCCCTGATGCTCCGCCTTACCTTCAATACTTTACTGTTGCCTCAGAAGCGGTGCGCAAGACCCTGATGGAGCGGCTGAATACCCTGGGGAAGCGGGTGGAGGTTTTTGGGGAAGTTCTCGGGGTGAGCCTGCTTCCCGAAGAGGAGGAAAAAGTGGGTCTTGGCTGGGATCGGGACCTCATCCAGCGCCTGAGGGAAGAGGGGTACACCCTGGTCCTTCGGCCGTACAACTACCTGGACATTTCTCCTGAAGTGCTCTCCCACCTCCTCGGGGATGACGTGTGGAAGAACGAGGGCGTGGTGGGAGTCATCGCTTCTGGTGATAGCATTCCGGGATACGGGAATCCTCAGTCACTCCGGAGGTTCGCCGACTTTCTCATTAGCCGCGGGCTCTTTTTTGGGTACGTGGAATTCGTGAGCCAGAAGGGCGAGGACACCCTGGCGCGGCTTCTGCCCCAGTGGACGCTCCGGGTGCACAGCATTCCCCCCGATGAGCTCAAGAACTACACTCCCGGAACGGCCCGAGAGCGGTTTCTGCGGGCCCTGAAGGAACGCTCGGTTCGGGTACTGTACCTTCGTCTTTTTACCGAACCCTCTTTCACTGGCTGGGAACGGAATCTTGCGTATCTTCAGGCCCTTCGCGAAGATATCCAGGCACAGAGGTTGACCTTCGGTTTACCTCTTCTCCCTCACAGAGCCTTTGCCCCCTCACGGGCGTTTCTTGTACTCTCCGCCTTTGTGATTTCGTTTTTTGCCCTTTTCCTTTTTGAGGCACTGTTCTTCCGTCTCCCTCTCTGGCTGGGGTTTTTGGGAGGAGCGCTCCTTTCAGGCGCGGTCTTTGCCAGTCCTCTCTGGGGGATGAAAATCATCGGCCTCTGTGCTGGGGTGACCGCACCGACGCTCTCGGTCATGCTCCTTGCAGAGGAGTTTTCTCAGGGAAGGAAATTTCGGGGTATCCTTGAGGCCTTTCTCGTGGCTTTTGCAGGTTCTCTCGTTATTGCCCAGGGACTGTACCACTGGCTTTTCGTCCAGCGCATTGAGCAGTACTTCGGTGTGAAGGTCATGCTTACACTTCCTGTGGTGCTTGTCTTCCTTTACCTTTTCCGCCGCCGCCTTCTTGGGGGAAGCCTCGAAGAGGTACTCCTTGGGAATCTTCGGCGATTTGAGCTGCTCATCGCTGTGGTGCTTGGAGCGGCCTTTGTGCTCTACCTGACCCGTTCGGGGAATTTCCCTCTTCTTGGGGCAGGGGAGTTCGAGAGCCGGATGCGGGCGTTCCTTGAGCGGGTGCTCTTTGCTCGTCCCCGGACCAAGGAGTTCCTCATCGGATACCCGGCCCTGTGGCTTCTTGCGTGCCTTCGGAACCTCCGGCCGGTGTACCGGATGGTGCTCTGGCTCTCAGCAACCATAGGGTTTGTGACCCTGGTGAATTCTTTCTGCCACCTTCACACGCCGCTCCTTTTCATTCTCCTCCGTTTTGTGAATGCCCTTGCTCTGAGCGTTCCGGTTTTTGGTGTGTACTATCTCGCCGTGCTCTTTGCGCTCTGGCTCTGGCGCACGGTGGGCCGATGGGGCGCATGACGCCTTCCCGGAAAATTCCCCTTGTGCTCTACGGATACTATGGTTTCGGCAACTGGGGGGATGAGCTGAGCCTGCTTGCAACACTCAGGGTGCTTGAGGACGTCGGACGAGAACTCTCCCTCCCTTTTGCCTACCGGGTGATCGTGGGGGATCCATCCCTTGTACCTCCTCTCCCGGGGGAGGTAACTCTGGTGGAACGACAGCGCCCTGCTTGGATGCTCTCAACTCTCCTTAAGAGTCGGGGAGTTGTTGTGGGTGGGGGGAGTCTCCTTCAGGATGCCACCAGTTTTCGTTCCCTCCTGTACTACACGACCTTTCTGTCTTTAGCCCAGCGCGTAGGAAAGCCGGTGGTCTTTTTTGGTTGCGGTCTTGGTCCTTTTCAAAGGAAGCTCAGCGTGAAGCTTGTCAGGAAGCTACTTCGCCGGGTGCGGCTGTTCCTTGCCCGGGATGAGGTAACCCTGGCTTTCCTTGAAGAACACCACCTCTGTCCCGCTTCTCTGGGGGCTGATCCGGTTTTCCTCCTTGAGCAGGAAAAAGGAGGAGCGTCTTCGCCGCGTCTTGGGATTTTCCTGCGGCGGGAAGCCCTGGGGCGAAAGGAGGTGCTCTGTGAAGGATTGCGGAAACTCCAGAGGGAGGGATGGGACCTTGAATTCGTGGCGTTCCACCGGGGGGAGGATCGAGAGGTCGCAGAGTCCTTTGCAGAACATCTCCATGCCCCGGTATACGTCTTCTCTGGGGTTTCTGAGGTTCTTTCCTACTTTTCGGAACTTTCTGGAGTGGTGAGCATGCGCTTCCACCCCCTGGTGCTGGCAACGCAAAGTGGCATTCCCTGGTGGGCCTTCGACCTTGACCCGAAGATTGTAGCCTTCAGCGCCCACTGGGAGGGAAAAAACCTCTTGTCCCTGGCGACGCTTGATCCTGCCCTGCTCTGTGCTGCCCTGCGGGATGCTGCGGTGCTTCGCGAGAAGACGCGTGTTTTGCGGGATATGTTCCGGAGAAGGGCGCTTGCTGCAAAGGGGGAACTTGCCCGTTTTTTGGAAAGCATTCTGGGGTGAGGCCTGTGCCGGTTGTGGAACTTCTGGGGCATTCCTTTTTTGCCGGAAGGCTTGAGGATTTGCGGAGTGTGGTTGAGGACGCTGTGGAGCAGGGCAGAAAGCTCCACATCGTGACGGTGAATCCAGAGATGCTAATGCTCCGCGATCCTCGCTTCCTCGAGGTTCTTGCTTCAGCTGAGCTTCGTCTTCCCGATGGCATGGGGGTGGTATGGGCTTCCCGCCTCCTGCGGCGTGGGGTTCTGCAACGGCTTCCGGGCATAGAGGTGGCGGAGGCCATCATGGCGTGGGGGAGCGAACGGGGCTGGGGGTTTTACTTCCTCGGTGCCCGGGAGGGTGTAGTGCAGCAGGCCGTCCGGGCCATGCAGCACCGTTATCCGAGTCTAAAGGTCTGTGGGTGTCACCACGGGTACTTCACCGACGATACGGAGGTCGTCGAGGACATCAAGCGTACCGCTCCGGAAGTGCTTTTTGTGGGCATGGGTGTGCCGAAGCAGGAGCTCTGGATTGCCCGCTATCGGGAGGTGCTTCCGGTGAGGGTTTTCATGGGCGTTGGCGGGAGTTTCGATGTGTGGGCAGGGAGACTCCCCCGTGCGCCACTGTTTTTCCGTTCCCTCGGGCTTGAGTGGCTGTGGCGACTGTTCCTTGAGCCCCGGAGAATCCGGCGTGTGGTTCCGGCGTTCTTTCGCTTTGGCCTCCGGCTTCTCAGGGAGAAATGGTGGGGGTGGTATAATACGGGGTAAGAGAGGAGAACCATGGCGTTTTTGGAGTTCCGCGGAGTCTCAAAGGTGTATCCCCCCGGAATCCGGGCCCTGGAGAAGGTGACCTTTGCCGTGGAGAAGGGGGAATTTGTTTTCCTTCAGGGACCGACTGGAGCCGGAAAAACGACACTCTTCCGGCTCATTACTCAGGAAGAGCGGCCCACCGAGGGGGAAATATGGTTTTCCGGACGCCGGATTGACACCCTGGATCCCCGCTTTGTCCCCTTTCTCCGGCAGCACCTGGGTGTGGTCTTTCAGGACCTGGAGATTGTCCCGGATTGGACGGTGTACGAGCACCTTGTGGCACCCCTTGTGGTCCTTGGGGTTAACGGGAAGGAGGCCAGAAAGGCCGCCTGGAATGTGCTGCGTCTCCTCGGTCTTGAGAAAAAGAGCACGTTCAGGGCTCGATGGCTCTCAGGGGGAGAGAAGCAGAAACTCTGCGTTGGGCGTGCCCTGGTCCATCGACCAAAGCTTGTTCTTGCTGATGAGCCCACAGGGAACCTCGACGCTGCCTCAGCGCTTGAGGTCCTGAATCTCCTCTGGAACCTCTCCCGAAATGATTGCGTGACGGTCATCGTGGCCACCCACAACGAGGCTCTCCTTGAGCGCTTCCCGGCGCGGGCGATTTTGCTTGAGCAGGGACGAATCCGAGGGGAGAGATTCTGAGCATGGGACGCTTTTCCCGCTACATGTTTCGCCGTCCCGGCCTTTTCGTTCTTGGTGTTCTGAGCGTCCTTTTTGCCGGTGTTCTGGTGAATGCCACGGTTTTTGGGTACCTCGAAGCGGTGAGGTTGCGGGAACACTGGCGCGAACGTTTCACGATTCGGGCCATTTTCCGGGAGGATGTGAACAGGGAATCCATGGAACGGATCCGGGAGGAGGTCGCCCGGTATCCCCTGGTGGAGCAGGCGACTCTGGTCCTACCTGAAGAAGCCAAAGCCCGTTTTCTGGAGCGTCTCGGGCTTTCCGAGGAAGCGGTTGCAGGGATTTCCTTCCCCGCCTCTCTTGAGGTTGTTCCCCGGCACATCGAGGATCTCCCCGAAATTGCTGCTACCCTCCGCGCGGAAGAGGCCTTCGCCGAGGTATTCTGCGGAGGAAAAGAGGTCGAGGGATTCCTCCGCCTTTTCCGGCTTTTGCTGGGTAGCCTGGGTGGATTTCTCCTGGGGGTTTTGGGTTTTGGGGTTTTTGTCATCGTGGTGACCACGGCCCTGGCGGTGCAGCTTCGGGGGAGGGAAATCGAGGTGTTGTCCCTTGTGGGGGCGCCTTCGGCTTTTTCTCTGGCGCCTTTTCTCCTTGAGGGACTTTTCGGGGGGCTTCTGGGTAGTGTGGGGGCATACCTTTTGAGCCTCGCCTTCTTTGTGCCCTTCTTCCGCCTTGTGAGCGAGGCCTTCCCCGGGTTTTTGTGGGTGAACGTGGAAGAACTCCTTGTTGTTTTCTTCCCCCTGGACCTTGGTGTGGGGTGCGGGATGGGCGTTCTGGGGGTGCTTTTGGGACACTGGAGGGCCCGGAGGAGAAGTCCATGAGGCGTGCTGTGCTTATCCTCTTTGCCGTGCTCTTTGTGTGCTCGCCCTGGGCTTTGGGAAGTCCGGACTCTCTCGAGGACGAAATTGCCCTGCAGACGAAAAAACTCGAGGAACTCCGGAAGGAACAGGCACGCCTTGAGGGTGAGCTCAAG
>JAPWUU010000072.1 GCA_028275365.1 Candidatus Caldatribacterium sp. | reverse complement strand
CAATGTCTTCCCGCCCCAGGACCTCTTTTTCCATCAGTTCTTTCGCCAACGCATCGAGCTTCTCCCGGTACCGGACGATGATGTCTTTTGCTCGCTCGTACGCCTGATCAATGAGGGCCCGGACTTCCCTATCGATGGCATAGGCGATTTCCTCGCTGTAGTTCCGGTCTTCGGCAATGTCGCGCCCTAAGAAAACCTCCTTGTGCTTTCTGCCGAGGGTCAGGGGGCCAAGGAGCTCGCTCATGCCGTACTCACAGACCATCTCACGGGCAATTTCCGTAGCTTTTTTGAGGTCGTCATGGGCACCGGTCGTCACATCTTTGAAAACCACTTCCTCCGCCACCCGTCCTCCGAGGAGAATGGAAAGGCGCGCCATGAGTTCCTGCTTGGTGAGGAGGTACCGGTCCTCCGCAGGAAGCTGCAACGTGTACCCCAGGGCGACACCTCCCCGAGGGATGATGGAAATCTTGTGAATTGGGTCGCTGTTTGGCAGGACCTTCGCCACAAGAGCATGCCCAGCTTCGTGATACGCGATGATACGTTTCTCTCGTTCACTGATGATGATGTGTTTCCGTTCCGGTCCGGCAATGACCTTGTCGATAGCCTCCTCAAAATCCTCCATTTCGATGACATCCTTCCCCTTACGGGCCGCAAGAATAGCCGCTTCGTTCACGAGATTAGCGAGATCCGCCCCGACAAAGCCAGGCGTGCGACGCGCCAGAACCTCAAGGTCGACGTCTTTCCCCAGGGGTTTCCCCCGAACGTGTACCTTGAGGATGGCCTCCCGTCCTCTGACGTCCGGCTGGGGAACGGCAATGCGCCGGTCAAACCGCCCCGGACGCAAGAGGGCGGGATCAAGGATATCGGGACGGTTCGTGGCAGCAATGAGGATCACACCCTGGTTGGGGTCAAAGCCGTCCATTTCCACGAGGAGTTGGTTGAGCGTTTGCTCCCGCTCATCATGCCCTCCTCCAAGTCCTGCTCCCCGGTGCCGCCCCACAGCATCAAGCTCGTCGACAAAGACGATGCAGGGAGCGTTCCTCTTGGCGTTCGCGAAAAGGTCCCGAACCCGTGCCGCCCCAACTCCCACGAACATCTCCACAAAGTCCGAACCGCTAATGCTGAAGAAGGGTACCCCTGCCTCTCCGGCAATGGCCTTGGCAAGGAGAGTCTTCCCCGTGCCCGGAGGACCATAGAGCAGTACGCCCCGGGGGATTCGGGCACCGATTTTCTGGAACTTCCGAGGGTTCTTCAGAAAATCCACGACTTCTTTTAGCTCTTCCTTCACCTCGTCAATACCGGCAACGTCGTCAAAGGTGACCCTGACCTTCTCCGGGTCCACGAGCTTGGCCCGGCTCTTCACAAAAGACGTTACCTTACTCCCTCCCTGAATCTGCTGCAGGAGGAAAATCCACACCACGATGAGCAAAATCGTGGGAAAGAGCGAGCTCAGAATCCTCGTCCACCAGGATGGTTCAACAGGGGGGCGTGCCTCAATCTCAACGTTCTGATTCCGAAGAATCCGGATGAGCTCAGGGTCTTCAGGAGCATAGGTGGTGAAACGAGTTCCGTCAAACATTTGCCCGCTGATATTCCGGTCGGCAATGACCACCCGGCGGACGGCCCCTCGTTGCACCGCGTCGAGGAATTGACTGTAGGTCAGTACCTGTGGAGGGGCCTCGCGCTGCATGAGCGAGGTAGCCAGGGAAATCACGATGATGAGGAAGAGGAGATAAAATCCTAAGTTTCGATAAAACCTCCCACCAGGAATGTTGTTCATCCGCACTGACCCTTTCCTTCCCTCTGGGCATCGTGATAGAACTCAGGTTTCAGGACAAAGATAAAGGGATAATTCCGGTACCGTTCTGCGTAATCCAGACCATACCCCACGACGAAACAGTTGGGAATTTCAAACCCCAGGTAATCGATGGTCAAATCCTGCACAAGCCTTCTCTCAGGTTTACTCAAAAGTGCGCACACCCTAAGGCTTGCCGGGCCCCGGGTGGAGAGCACCTCCTTGAGGTGTCGCAGGGTCAGTCCTGTATCCACGATGTCCTCAACGATGAGGACATGTCGCCCGGTGATGGGTTTGTCCAGGTCTTTGAGAATTCGTACCACGCCGCTTGTTTCACACTCATCTCCGTAACTTGATATCGACATAAAATCAACGCTCAGGGGAACCCGAATATTCCTGACAAGATCAGCCATGAAGATGAACGCTCCCCGAAGCACCCCGACAACTCTCAGTTCCTTCCCCGCATAGTCCCTGCTTATGGCCTCCCCGAGCTCCCGAACCCTCTGCCGAATTTCCTCTTCGGTGATGAGAACCCGTTCGATGAAATCCTCCACCGTTTCACCCCTTACACCGCCGCAGCTCCACATGGAGAATACTCTTGCTATTTTCCTGAACTCTCACCCGTTCGTCAAGGGCCAGGCCGGGAATCCAGAGTACCTTCTCCTGATCACAAAGGAGAGGGAGAAGCCGCCTCCACTCCCGAATAATCCCCCACTCCTCAAAAAGTTCCTTGAGCTTTCGTTCTCTTCCCCTCCACTGCATGCGGTCCCCCTCGCGGAAATTCCGGAGTACCAGAGGAAACGCACACTGCCCGTAGTCCAGAGCTTCGCGCCAGACCAGACCACGAACTTCTCCAGAGAACGGGGTAAAACGACCCTCAAGGACAACTCCGAGGTCGGGAAAGGTGTGCACTCCGGGGAAATGGAGGGGGAAACTCCACGAGGGCATGTCCACAAGAGGCAAAGGAGAAGCAGAGGCCCACAGATACCCTCCTTGCACAAAAACCCGAACCTTCCCCGGGAGGACAACCTCACCCTTCCGCTTTTCCACAAGACGAAGGATATCCTCAACCTGGCCCCGGGTAACGTCCCAGAGGGTTCCGCGAACCTCCCGAAGGAACTGCCGCACAAGCCATGGCCGCTCTGAAGGAGGAACAAGGAGCAAAGCATCAAGGGGTATGCCCCCTCCCTCGTGTCCGGGGACACAAGGGAGATTCCTTTCTTCTTGTAAAGCCAGAGCTTCCCGGGCATTCAGGGAAAGGCGGGCCAGCGCCTCCACAATGCGAGGGTTGATTTCCTCAAGCAGGGGAAAAACACGATGACGAATCCGGTTGCGGAGGAAACGCAGGTCGAGGTTGGAACTGTCCTCAACAAAAGAGATGCCCTCCCTCTCGAGGAACTCCCGGATCTCACGACGTCGTACCCCAAGGAGCGGCCGCACGTAGACGCCTTCTTTTGGCCGCATGCCGCGAAGACCCGAAAGGCCAGTGCCTCGAACGATGTTCATGAAAACCGTCTCCGCCTGGTCATCAAGGGTATGCCCCAGAGCTACACAGGAAGCCCCGTGAGCCATCCGGCGCGCTTCGAAAACCTCGTACCTGACGATTCGCGCTGCCTCCTCAAGGGAAAGCCGCTTCAGGCGGCAGAACGCCTCCACATCTCTTCGCTCCACGATAATGGGAAGCCCACGCTCCTCTGCCCACCGCACACAGTGAGCCTCATCACGGTCAGACTCTTCTTTACGAAGCCTGTGGTTGATGTGGAGGAGCAAAAGCTCGATACCAAGGAGCGACCTGAGGCGGATCAGTATTTCGGCAAGAGCAGTGGAATCCGGTCCTCCGGAGAAGGCAACAAGCACCACATCGCGGGGGGCAAAGAGGGAATGCTCCCTGATGAACTCGTAGACCTTCCGTTCCAGTGCCTGCACCGTGCAAAACCTGCACAATCTGGTGGCGGTGCAGGGATTCGAACCCCGGCGCTCCGGGTATGAGCCGGATGCTCTGACCAACTGAGCTACACCGCCACCCCTTTTACATTATACTGAAAGCCGGCAAAAAAACAAGAACCCCCCGACCCACCGCGCGGATACCTACCCATCCCTCCGTAACACCCTTGCAGCCCTCCACACCATAAGGGGTTCCGCACTGTAACTGATTTTGCGGCAAACCTCTGGGGTTCGGAGAGGAATCGGAGTTTGCCGCAGATTCAGGTTGACAAACTCGCACATTACCCCACAGTGAGATGGAAAGGGATGCAGGAAGAGGCGTTTTCTCTAAAACGCCCCGCCCCGGCCCCCTCCGGAACCACCACCAAAGCCTCCGGCCCCACCTCTGAATCCTCCGCTGAAACCCCCACCCTTCCCCGAAGAAGCCTGGGCCACAGCCGTTGAGGCCGTGGTTGCGAGTTCCCGGAAATTCCTTGCCGGCAAGAACACGAAAGGCCCGTAGAAGACAGAGTGAGAGCTTTCCCGTTCCCACACCTCCTGGGGAACGAGTTTCCGAAGGTGCTGCAGGACCCTCTCCCCTATACCCAGAGCTGTGGCGTAAATGAGGTATTTTTCCCAGAGGACAACAGATTCAGGCGGATGCTCCGCCATAAGGGAGTAATCGTTCAGAAAGCGGGCAAAAGCCTTCCAGCGGAGGTAGTAAAGGCGACCCTCCGTGCTCCAGCTCCCGAAGCGGTCCCGGCGGGTCAAAAGAACCCCAGCTCCGGTGAAGAAGAACATTCCTGAAAGAACGGTGAAGAAAGGCAAAAGGTGAGCGAGAATAGGTCGGTCGGTCACGCTCATGGGTCCAAAGGAGGCGAGCACCATGAACACGGCAATGACCTTTGCCAGAATATTCCCCGTGGTGCGGAGGTACTTCCGCTGGGCAAGTTCTCTGCCAACTTCCTTCCGGTACGATGAAAGAGCACTGTTGAAGCTCCTGGCCTCCTTCAGGGACCGTTCAAGCTTCTCTTTGAGATGCTCAAAGCGAAATACTCCGTTTTCGGAAAAGCGCTGGAGAAGCGCAAAAAGGGCCTTCTCGGTTTGAGGAAGGTTCTGGGGAACGGTGCTACCTTTCAGGACGACGGCTTTTCCTTCTTCGGCAAAGTCCACTAAGTCCAGATGGTACAGGTGCAAAAGCACGGCAGCAATGCCATCATCATCCACAGACCCCCCAAGGTTTTTCACAATCGCGTTGACCAGATCAGGAGGGTCATCATAAGGTGGCTCCTCTTCGTAAAGGCGCTCATACGAAACCTCAGGTTCCCGCCCAAAGCGGAGGAAAACGAGAAGGAGCAGAACGCAGAAAATCCCAAAAAGCCCCAGAAAGAAAAGCAGGGCATTTCGTATCTCGCTCCGGTAGAAACCCTCCTCCCGCTTTATGTCTTCAAGAGTCAGAGAAGGGTTTGAGGCAGCATAGGGAAGATCAGGCAAGGGTTGTGCCACAAAGCGAACTTCGGCCAAGGCCTTGGGAGGAAGATGGCGGGCAGAAATGACGAAACGGTTCCCCTCCCGGATGACCCGAAGAGCAGGATGGGTGTAGACTCGCTCAACCGTCACGTTCTCGGGGAGTTCAAAGATACCCCGGACATCAGAAGCCCACGAATCCCACTCCCCCCAGAATTGGCGGAAAACCTGGGCAACGGAGGGACCGTTTTCGTAGACGTACCGGGCCCTGTAGGCAACACGGAGCACCACCCGGGGGTAGGTTCTCGGGTCAAGACGAAAAGCGCTGCCAAAGGGAACCAACCACACCCGGACAGAAAACCCCCGAGGCGTGAGGTACTCCCATTCAAGGTACTCCGCCGGAACCCCCTCGGTTGTAACCCTGACGTCCTCAATCTCCACATACCGGGAAGGAGGGACTTCCCGGAACACCCCCCGGAAGGGCTTGCGCATGCGGTAGACAATCTCTTCTTCAACCTCGAACTCTCCCGTTGGAAGCATCCGCTGGGCGATTGTGGCCTGCTCAATGGTGTAGAGAGATGAGAAATAGGCAGAAAGGTAGGGGTTCCCCAGCTGGAAGAGGAAAAAGAGGAAGACCAGAAGAAGCAGCACGATGAGCTTCTTGAGTACCTCTTTTCCGGCCACGCTTTACTCCTTCCTCAAGCTCTCAAACCACGCTTCAATAATGAAGTAACTCGAGGCAGCTCCGGGGTCAATGTGGCCGATGCTCCGCTCTCCGAGGCGACTTGAGCGACCTCTTTTCGCGAGCATTCCTTTCGTGGACTCCA
>JAPWUU010000071.1 GCA_028275365.1 Candidatus Caldatribacterium sp. | reverse complement strand
TCGATAACGGCATAGGCGTCGTTCTCAAACTCCACGATGGTGACCGCCTCGTCATCACCTCGAGTTTTCTCCCGATGCACATAGGTCCCGAGGTGGGCATAGACGCTCTTCACTTTTGGCTTTCCCAGGACAAACCGGGCAAACTCAATCCCATGGCACCCCATATCCATGAGGACACCACCACCGGAACGTTCCACATCCCAGAACCAGTCCGAATGTGGCCCGAAGTGCTTCTCACTCTGCTTGACGAGGTACACCTTCCCTAAAGCCCCCTCGTCAACGAGCTCCTTGGCCCGGACGTACTTGGGGGTGAAACAGAGTTCCTCAGCGTAGAAGAGAAAAACCTTGTTCTCCCTACAGGCCTCGATCATCCGGTCAGCTTCCTCAAGGTTCATGCAGAGCGGCTTCTCGCAGACCACATGCTTTCCGCTCTGCGCTGCGTCAACGGTCATCTGGGCGTGGAGGTAGTTTGGCGCACAGATGGTGACCATATCGATGTCTCTGTCTTCAAGCATCCTCCGGTAATCGGTGTAGAAGCGGGGGATGCCAAAATGCTTCGCAAAGGCTTCGGCATGCCCTGGCGTTGGAGAAGCAACGGCCACAACTTCTGCAACGTGGGGAATCTTCTGAAAGGCAATGGCGTGGATTTCCGCCTCAAAACGGGAACCGATAATGCCAACCCGAACCCTGTCCGGCATATCCTTCCCTCCCTCAAAAGCAAAAGGGGAGGGTAAACACCCTCCCCCTTTGCTCTCACTGGTTTTTGGGGTTATTCGGACTTGTGTCGAGCACCTGTTGCTGCAGAAGGGCAATGTTGTCCAGGGCTTCCTTGGGGGTCTTTTTGCCGATGTAGGCGAGGTTGAGCTCGCGCTGCTGGATGTCGAGGAGCTCGGCATACTCGGGCCACGTCCAGACATCCCGGGCAATGCCTTCAATGATGGTTCGGATGGAGGCCCACTTCGGTTCGAACTGCTTCTGGTACTCAAGAAGGTCCGTGCGGGCACTGGCGTACCCAGCAGTTGGGTCATCGACAAGCATCTTCTCAATTTCGTAGGATTTCAGCCACTGCAAGTAGAGCCAGGCCTCCTTTTTGTGCTTTGAGAATGCGTTAATACCGATGCCCTGGGAACCGAAGGTGGAGGCCCGTCGAATCTGGCCGGTTTGTGGATCCCGGTACCCGGGCATGACGGTGTAGCCCCATTTCCCAGCGGTCTTCGAGAGGGCAGGGTTATCGGCGACGTTCGCGAAGCTCACCCAGGTGAACCACATAGCGCATTTGTCCTGGGTCGCAGCGTTCATAATTTCATCCACGAACCAGTTGGCTGTAGCCGGGTCAACCACCTTGTGTTTCAGGTTAAAGTCCACAAAGAACTGGAGCGCCTCCACCGCCCGGTCGGAGTTGATGATGCCCTGAGCCGTCCAGGTCTTGGGATCCCAGAGTTCCGCGCCAAAAGAGAAGTGGAAGGGGAGCCACTGCTGGGTGATGCCGTCGCTCAGGCGCGTGGCGTACCAGGCCATGCCGTAACGGTCGATCTTCCCATCACCGTCAAGGTCCACGGTGAGCTTTTTGGCGTACTCCAGCATCTCATCCCAGGTATCGGGGGGTCCGGGAATACCGGCCTCTGCGTAGAGGTCCTTACGGTAGCTGAAAATCAGCCCACCGCAGGTCCAGGGAAGTCCGTAAAGGGGTTTATCGGCGTAGTTCTTCCAGGCCTCCCCGGGAAGCAAAGCATCATCCCCCAAGGTGGGGAACTTCCCGATATAGGTGGCAAACCCCTGGATGAAATCTCTCTCGAAGTTGATGGTGCTTTCTGGCGAAAACAGGTACTCTGGAGTGTCAAGGCGCTCCAGCCCTCCTGCAAGGACCATCTCTCCAATCCACTGGCTGTCGTACTCAAAGAGGTCGTATTCGTCGCTTTTGCTGTCGATGATTTCTCGAATCTTGTACTCCACAAACTGGTATGGCGGGCTTTCAATGACCACCTTGATGCCCGTTTTCTGGGTGAAGATTTCATTGGCCAGGCGTTGCTCAACCGGTGTCTGCGGCCAGGGAAGGCTCAGAATTCGCAGGGTAACCTCTTCCGCCAACGCCACACTACTTCCTACAAAGAACACCAACACAACCCACAAAAGCCACCGTTTCACCTTCCTCGCCTCCTTTCAGAACAACGTTTTCTCAAGGAACCGAAGAATGGCGTTTTGAGAGTATCTCACCCCCTCCCTTCGAGTCGCCTCTCAGTCCTGGGATCAAAGAGGTGCCAGAAGTTTTCCTCAAAACATACCCACACCTTTTGTCCCACCTCAGGGGTAAAACCAAGGGTATCGCGGCGAAGACGGGCTTTGAAGGTCACGTCTTCCCTTCTCAAGGTGAGGATGTATTCGTTACTCTGGGGCTCGACAACTTCAAGTACCGCAGGGAACGAACCACTCCCAGGTTGCAACGTACACAGAACATTTTCTGGACGAACCCCCAGAATCACCTCGGGGATACCCTGTCTCCTCAAAAGTGCCCCCTGGTGCGCATCAAGGGGGAGCGAAAACGCCCGGGAAACAAGGAAAACCCGACCGCCGTTTTCCTGAACCTCAAGGGAAAAGAAATTCATCCGGGGCGTGCCGATAAATCCAGCGACGAAGAGATTCTCAGGCCTCTCGTACACCTCCTCAGGAGTTCCCACCTGCTTCACCTCGCCGAAATCCATGACCACCATGATATCGGCTACTGCCTGGGCTTCGGTTTGATCGTGGGTGACGTAGACCGTGGTGATGCCCAGGGTCTCCTGAATCTTCCGGATTTCCGCCCGCATTTCCACCCGGAGTTTTGCGTCAAGGTTTCCTAAGGGTTCATCGAGAAGGTAGATTCTGGGTCGGCGCACCAGGGCTCTGCCCAGGGCTACCCGCTGCTGCTGACCTCCTGAGAGCTGCCCCGGATAGCGGTCAAGAAGGAACTCCATGTGGAGGAGCCGGGTCACCTCTTCGATACGCCGCGCCATCTCCTGTGGGGAAAGCTTCTCCGCATAGAGAGGGAACATCCAGTTCTCCCGAACGGTCATGTGCGGGTACAGGGCAAAGGTCTGGAAACACATGGCCACGTCCCGCTCTCCAGGAAGAATGTGGAGGGCCGGTTTCCCCCCAAGGTACACCATACCACGCTCGGGTTTCGTGAGCCCTGCAATGACCCGGAGTACCGTGGTTTTCCCACACCCGGAAGGACCGGTAATCACGCACAGCGATCCCTCGGGGACGGTGAAGCTCACATCATTGAGCACCACGTTTTTCCCGTAGCGGACCCGGACATTCTCTAAGCGAATCTCCGACATGCCATTCCCCCTCAGAGAAGACGTTTCTCCGTCACCGGGTCAAAGACGTAGAGGTAACGGTCTTCAAAGAAGACCCGCATCCTCTCCCCTCCCCGGGGAGACCCCGGAAGGTTGCGCTTCTCAAGCCGAACTTTAACAATTTCCCCACCCACCCTGAGGTCAATGATGTACTCATTACTCTGGGGCTCGACCACGTACACCTCACCGGTGAGCGTATTCTCCTCTTTCTCCTCGGGGGCAAGAACGAGGTGTTCTGGACGAATCCCAAGGATGACCTCCTCCTGAGGCACACCGGTGAGCTTCCCCTCAAGCTCCTTGGAGAAACAAAGGCGTACACCATTCCCCTGAAATGCAAGCCTTTCTCCTCGCACAAGGACTCCTCGCAGGAAGTTCATGGCCGGCATGCCGATGAACCCCGCCACAAAGAGGTTCGCCGGATTTTCATAGATCTCGATGGGCTTCCCCACCTGCTGCACCCGCCCCTGGTGCATCACCATGATTTTGTCCGCAAGACCCTGGGCTTCGGTCTGGTCATGGGTGACGTAAACGGTGGTGATCCGGAGCTCCTGCTGGAGCTTGCGGAGATTCGCCCGCATTTCCACCCGGAGCCGGGCATCGAGCTGGCTCAGTGGTTCATCCATAAGGAAGAGCCGGGGTTTGCGGATGAGTGCCCGGCCGATGGCCACACGCTGCCTTTGCCCTGCGGAGAGTTCCTGAGGGTACCGGTCGAGGAAATCCTCAAGATGCAGGAAATGGGCAATTTCCTCCACGCGCTTTGCAATCTCCTGCCGGGAAAGGCGCCTGGCCTGGAGGGGGAAGGCAAGCTGCTCCCGAACGGTCATGTGGGGGTACAGGGCGTAACTCTGGAAAATCATGGCCACGTTCCGGTCTCCGGGGTAGAGGTCGTTGATGACCTGCCCATCGAGGTAAATCTTCCCTGAAGTGGGTCGAACGAATCCTGCGATCATCCTGAGCGTTGAGGTCTTTCCGCATCCTGAAGGACCGAGGAAAACGCAGAGTTCTCCGTCTTCCACTACGAGGTCCACGTCCCGAACCGCATGGGTATGCTGCCCATACCAGAGGTTGAGCTTCTCAAGCACCAGGGTCGCCATCTACCGCATCCTCCCGAAACTCATGCCCCTGATGAGCTCATTCCGCACAAACACCGTGAACACCACAACGGGAATCATGAAAATCACCGCCGCTGCAGAAATCCTTCCCCAGTCAGTCCCGAGAAAGGTCTGGAGCTTTGCCAGTCCCACCGGGGCCGTGACGGCCTTCCTTGTGGTCAGGGTCAAAGCCACAAGGAACTCGTTGAGCGACTGGATGAGGCAAAAAATGGCGGTGGTGGCCAGTCCAGGCCGTACAAGGGGGAGGCTCACTCTGAAGAACACCTGGGCGGGGGAATACCCATCGAGTTTTGCCGCTTCTTCGAGCTCTATGGGGATCTCATCGAAAAAGCCCTTGAGGACCCAGATGGAAAAGGAGATGTTGAAGATGCAGTACACGAGAACAAGCGCCAGGGTCGTGTCAAGAAGCCCCAGAGAACGGAAAAGAAGGTAGAAGGGGATGACCACCGCTATGGGGGGTAGCATTCTGAGCGACAGAATCCAGAAAAGGACGTTGTCGCTACCCCGGATGGGATACCGGGAGAAACCATAGGCCGTGAGACTGCCAAAGACCAGGGAAACCCCGGTGGAAATCGCCGCAACAAGGAGGCTGTTTTTGAGCTGGTACATGAAGTCGGAGTGGAGAATGTCCCGGTAGTTCTGGAGGGTGGGGAGGAAAACCCACTTCGGCGGGAGCACAAAGATTTCTAAGCGGGTTTTCAAAGAAGCAAGGACAACCCAGACCAGGGGGAACATAAAGGCCAGGGTGATACCCAGGGCTACAACCAGAAAGCCCACCCGTCGGATGACCACCTTTGTCTCTTCACGCATACTGACCCCTCACAATCCGGTATCCACCATCTCCCGGGGGATTTTTCTGCGGGGACTCAAGATTTTCAAGAGAATGTTCACCAGGACGTTGACAATAATCACGACAAACCAGGAAATGGCCGAAGCCACCCCAACCTTGAAAAAGGAAAAGAGGTTCCGGTACCCGAGAAGCGAAAGGGTGGTGGTGAGGTCTCCCGGTCCTCCACCGGTGAGGATGTAGGGGACGTCGAACATTTTGAGGGTATCGATGGATCGGAAAAGGACCGCAAGGAGAATGGGCATGCGCAGGTATGGAAGGTAGATGTTCCGAAAGCGCATCCAGGGACTCGCCCGGTCAAGGGTTGCCGCCTCCTGGAGTTCCTGGGGAATGGTGCCAAGACCCGCAAGAACAAGGAGCACCACAAAAGGCGTCCATTGCCAGACATCGGTAATGATGATACCCCAGATGGCAAAGCGGGGATCGGTGAGCCATTCCACAGCCTGAAATCCAAGCCGTTCCAGGAAGAAGTTCACAAGCCCAAACGTCTGGTCAAGGAGCAATCGCCAGAAAAGACCAGCCACAAGAGGGGCAAGCATCATGGGGAGGAAAATGAGCACCCGAAAAACACCCATTCCCGGAACTTTCTGACTCAGGGCAAAACCAAGGAGCAGTCCCAACCCCATCTCAATTGCAAGGCACGTCAGGGTGATGCGAAGGGTGACCCAGGTCACCAGCCAGAACTGTTCGCTCCGGAAAAGCTGTGCGTAATTGCCAAAACCGATGAAGCGGGGCTCCCGGCCACGGACGTAGTCGTAGAAGCTGATGCGCACAGAGTACACAAGGGGGAAAAGCACCATGA
>JAPWUU010000070.1 GCA_028275365.1 Candidatus Caldatribacterium sp. | reverse complement strand
ATCGTCTTCCCCCTGGTATACTCCTTCTTCCTGAGCCTCACGTCTTTCCACCTTTTGAAAGCCCAGAGTCTCCGGTTCATTGGTTTCCACAACTACTGGGAAGTACTCCACGATCCTGCCTTCTGGGTGGCTTTGAAGAATTCCCTCCTCTTCATGGTTGTCGTGGTCAACGTTGAACTCGTTCTGGGTCTCCTTGTGGCCCTTCTTTTGAACCGGGCTTCAGGTGGCCAGGGGATACTGAGGACACTTTTCATGATTCCCATGATGTTTCCTCCCATCCTTGTGGGACTTCAGTTTCGCTGGTTTTTCAATGACCAGTTTGGCCTCCTCAACAACGTCCTCCTTTCCCTCGGTATTATCGATCGCCCCATTGGGTGGCTTGTGAGAACGAATACGGCGATGCCTGCGGTGATGTTCGCCGATATCTGGCAGAATACGCCTTTTACAGCGGTTATTTTCCTCGCCGGTCTCCTCTCGCTCCCTATTGAGCCGCTTGAGGCGGCCCTTGTCGATGGGGCAAGCCCGTGGCAGCGTTTCCGGTATGTTATCCTCCCAATGCTCCGCCCCCTCATTTTCATTGCCATGACCATCCGCTCGCTCGACGCAGGGCGAAAAGCCTTTGACCTCATCATGCTCATGACCGGCGGTGGACCGGCGTATGCCACGGAAATTCTGGGGACGTACACTTTTCGAAGGGCAATCGTGGACTACCAGTTCGCCTACGGAGCGGCGATTTCCTTCATCGATATGGTGTTAACCGTTGGTTTTGCAGTGTATCTCTACCGTCAGCTCCTCAGAGGGAGGATGTGAGAGGGTGAAATCTCGCAGAAGAAGGGAACAGGTCATTACGGCGCTGTGCACCGTGTTCGCTGTGGTTATCCTTGTTGCTCTCCTCTTCCCGACCTACTGGATGGTCCAGACCTCCTTTCGGGTCGGGCGAGAGATTAACGCCTTCCCCCCTGTGTGGTTCCCCCGGGAGGTCACCCTGTCCTCGTACGTGAAGCTCTTCGGCAGCCCCCACGAGGAAGCCTCTCTCCCTTTCCGGGAGTACTTCCGCAATTCTTTTCTGGTTGCGGTGTTGAGCGGCTTCTTCTCCATAGTGCTGGGGACGCTTGCTGGCTACGCCTTCTCGAGGTTTGAGTTCCGTGGAAAGAGAAATCTCTTCCTCAGCGTCATCCTCATGCGGGCTATACCGGGACTGGCGCTCGGGCTTCCTTTACTTGTGCTCTTCAAGAGGGTCCAGCTCGTGAACACCCTCTCTGGCCTTATCCTGACCTACACCATGCTGAATACACCCTTTGTCATCTGGCTCATGGAGGGATTCTTTGCCGATATCCCGGCAGAGCTCTCGGAGGCTGCTCTCATCGATGGATGTTCACGCTGGCGAGCCCTGTGGAGGGTGGACATTCCTCTTGCGGCTCCCGGGATTTCCGCCAGCGCCATTTTTTCGTTCCTTCTGAGCTGGAATGAGTTTGCCATTGCCCTGATCCTGACTCGCACGCCTGCTTCCCGTACGCTTCCGGTGGGCCTCTTTGATTTTGTCGGAGAATTCTTCATCGACTGGGGTGGTATGTGCGCCGCCGGGACCATCATTCTGATCCCGGTTGTTGTTCTGACCTTCTTCATCCAGAGATGGATGGTGAGGGGCCTGACGTTTGGGGCGATAAAGTAGCCCTTAGCCCTGCTTGCTGAGTCTGGGGTGCGTGCTCAGGGGAAAGTTTTGGGAGAGATTCTGGAAGGAAGGTGAGAAGATGACTCGCGAAGAACGAGTGCTACGGACCATTTCCCGTCAGGAGGTAGATTACCTCCCAAGTCAGATATACTTTGCTTCTCAGACTACCAAAGAGAAACTGCAAAACGTGCTTGGGTTTGCCTCTCCTCAAGACCTCGAAGCGTACCTCGACAACCACCTCTACCTGACGTTCACCATGGACGATGTCTTCCGCTACCGGGAGGACCATGAGCTCCTGAAGAGGGCCGAGGCAATGGGTTTCGCCCGGGTGGACTGGGAAAAAGGCATCGTCTACGACCGCTGGGGCATTGGCTTTGACATGTACTCTGATGGGTTCTGCATCCGCCACTTCCCCCTCCAGGACGAGGACGCCCTTAAAAAGTTCGAACCCCCTGACCCGACAAAACCTGGCCTTCTTGCTGCGGCCACTGAAGACCTGAAGCGGTACTCTGGAGACTACCTCGTTGTCTGCACCGGGTACCACGGCATCCTCGAGAAAGCCTGGGGGCTCCGGGGGTTTGAGGCATTCATGCTCGATCTCGCCCTAGGGACCAGGGACACCGAGCGGCTCCTTGACGCCATCACCGAGTACAAGGTCGAAGTCGCCCGACAAGTTGTCCAGGCAGGGTTCAAGTGCGGCCACACCGGGGATGACTTCGGTACTCAGCGGGGGCTCCTCATTTCCCGAGATACCTGGAGGAAGTACTTCAAGCCCCGCTGGGCCAAGGTGTGGCGGGTGTACAAGGATGCTGGCCTTCCGGTGATCCACCACTCCTGTGGCAACATCACCGAAATCATCGGCGACATGATCGACATCGGCCTTGACGTCCTCGAACCGGTGCAACCGGTCATGGACCTTGCCTACCTCAAGAGGGAATTCGGCAGGTACATCACCTTCTACGGGGGCATCGACACCCAGGAACTTCTGCCCTACGGCACACCTGACGAGGTGAAGACCATGGCCAGGGAAACCATACGGACCCTGGGAAAGGGTGGGGGCCTCATCATCTCCCCGGCCCAGGAAATCATGCGGGATGTCCCCATTGAGAATGTGGTGGCGCTGGTTGAGGTCATCAGGGAGGAGCGGGAGAAGGTCCTCCAAGAAGATGCCAGGTGCGCGGGTTCAGGTGATGGCGTCGACTCATAGGCTTCCTGGAAAAGCCCCCTCTCTTTCTCTTCCTCCATGGTTTCGGGGAGGGGCTTCTGCCTTGCCGGGTTCTCAAAGCGTCAGCCTTGCTGAGCACTTGCTGGATCTCAGATCCTGGGAATGACTCAAGAGGACTGTGGAAGGGCGAACCTGGAGGACATGATCGGCGCTGCAGTTGAGCGCTCTCTATGGCGCCTGGCATTCTGGCTCCCTTCAGGTTTCCCCGCCACCTCAGGATGGTGGTAAGCTCCTGGTTCTCTGGAAGGGCGTCCTTCCCCTCTCTCATCCACGGAACGTGTGAGGATCTCCCGGAGGGCGTACTGAGCCGTTCCAAGATTACGCTCCTCTTGGTGCTTCTTTCCGCCACTAATGCGGAAACTTCAGCATGCATCCAGAGAGGGTGGGTCGGTTTTCCGGGGTTTTGGACCTTCCTTTGCGGAGGGTATAATGGAGCCAGGGATAGAGAGAGGAGTGAGACCCGGTGAGGACCATTCTGAATACGGTGGGGACTTCCCTCGCGAGGAATGCGTCACCTTCTGGCTCCCCGGACGTGGCAGAACTCATCCGGTTCCTTGCCCTCACGGACCTGCGAAAGGCCTCGGCGGAGACGAACGCGCTGTACCATCTGCTCCGGGAGGACGACGCCCTGGTGTTCCTCCACTCCGAAACCCCTGAAAGTCACCTCTGTGCCCGGGCACTTGCCGAGTTTTTCGAAAACCGGGGGCACGAGACGAGGATGGTGTGCGTCAGAGATCTCTCATACCGGGAAGCGGACTTCCGTCTGGGCCTGCGTGCCCTTGTGGGGACTCTGGTGGCCTGCATTAGAGAGGAAAGGTTCAAGGGCCGGGAGGTGCTCATCAACGCCACGGGGGGATTTAAGGCAGAGGGAGCCTACGCGACTTTGGTGGGGTTGCTCTTCAACGTTCCCGTGTACTACATCTACGAGGCCTTCCAGAGGATCGTGCAGATGCCTCCTCTCCCTATAGACTGGGATTACTCTGTTATTGCCGAGCACGAGGACCTGCTCCATTCGCTCTCTGGGGAAGGTCGATCGAAGTTTGAGCTTGTCCGGTCCACCCTGCCGAAAGAAATTTCCTCGCTCCTTGAGGAACGAGAGAACCGAATTTTCCTCTCCCCTGCCGGAGTGGGGGTTTTCGAGGCATACCTTGAGAAGGTGTGGCGCGCTCCGAAAATTCCGGTGTATTTTGGGAAGCGGGCCTTAGAGTGGTACCAGAAGGCCGATGCGACGACCCAGGAGCGCATCCGAAGAATTCTCCGCCGGCTCTGCCTTCCGGAGGTTCGGCGGAGCGGGGCGAAGAAGCTGAAGAATGCCCGGTGCTTCGTCTATCCCCAGGGCCATCAGAACGAACGGGTACTCTTCTGCGAGAAGGACGAAGGCCTCATCGTCTGCGCCCTGGCCCAGCATAGCGACAAAAGCTACGACCGGCTCTTTGACGAGGGTCTGTCCTGCGAGAAAAGGGGTAAGCTGGTGCCTTTTGAAGAGGACTTTTAGATGGTTGAGGGAGCGTGAGCAAAATGTGTGGCATCATCGGGTACGTTGGGGAGAGGGAAGCCCTTCATGTCCTCCTTGGAGGGTTGAAGCGGCTTGAGTACCGGGGCTACGACTCGGCAGGAGTGGCCCTTCAGGAGAAGGGACGGATTGTGGTGGTGCGAAAAGTTGGGAAAATCGGGGTGCTGGAGCAGGAGCTTGCGGGGAAAACCTTCACCGCCCGGTGTGGTATCGGCCACACCCGCTGGGCAACCCACGGGGTCCCCGCCGACCACAATGCCCATCCTCACATCGACTGCCGGAAAACCCTTGCCCTCGTCCACAACGGCATCATTGAGAACTACCGGGCGCTCCGGGAGAGACTTCTTGCCGAGGGGCATCGCTTTCTCTCAGAGACAGATAGCGAAGTGGTGGCCCATCTCCTCGAGGGAGATGGATCGCCTCTGGAGCGGATTCTCCGGACCCTTCCCATCCTTGAGGGGTCCTATGCCCTGTGTGTCCTCTTTGCCGAGGAACCGGGGGTGCTCTATGGCGTTCGGCAGTTCAGTCCCCTGATTCTGGGGATTGGCGATGGTGAGTACTTCCTGGCCTCTGACGTTCCGGCGTTTTTAGAGTACACCCGCAAAGCAGTGTTCCTTGAGGATGGGGAAATCGTCCGGGTGAGCAAAAACGGGTGGGAGGTCTTCCACAGGACGGGGGGGAAACGCTCAAAGACGGTCTTCACCGTTCCCTGGGACCCGGTAAGCGCCGAGCGCGGGGGCTTCAAGCACTTCATGCTCAAGGAGATTCACGAACAACCCCGGGTGTTTGAGGACACCATTGCCGGAAGGGTGAACCTCGCGCGGGGAGAGGTGGAATTTGAGGAGCTTGAGGACTTCCCCCTTGATTTCGAACGGGTGGTGACCGTTGCCTGTGGGACGGCCTGCCATGCAGGGATGATTGGGAAGATGTACCTTGAGGATTTCGTGCGCCTGCCGGTTGACGTGGAGTACGCCTCGGAGTTCCGCTACCGGGACCCTCTGCTTGATGAGCGGACCCTGGTTCTGGCCATTTCCCAGTCGGGAGAGACGGCGGATACCCTGCGGGCGGTGGAGCTCGCAAAGCAAAAAGGTGCCAGAGTCCTTGCGGTGTGCAACGTTCTGGGGAGTTCCCTGACTCGCCTTGCCGACTGGACGGTGTACACCCGGGCCGGCATCGAAATCGGCGTGGCTTCCACCAAGGCCTTCCTTGCCCAGATGACGGTGCTTTTGCTTTTCAGCCTTTTCTGGGGGAAGAGGAAGAGAACGCTTCCTCCTGGGACGATGGAGTCGCTTCTTGAGGAAATCCCCACGCTCCCCAGAAAAATGCGGACGCTCCTCTCCCAAGAAGAGAACATCCACGCCCTGGCGAGGGAATTCTACCTCTTCAAGGATTTCCTCTACCTCGGCCGGGGGCTGTACTATCCTCTCGCCCTGGAGGGGGCCTTGAAGCTCAAAGAGATTTCCTATATCCACGCCGAGGGGCTTGCAGCAGGGGAGATGAAGCACGGCCCCATCGCCCTCATCGAACCCGATGTGGCGAGCTTTGTCCTGGTGGGCCAGGGAGAGCGGAGGCTCAAGGTCCTCGGGAACATCGAGGAAATCAAGGCCCGGCGAGGAAAAGTGATTGCCCTGTGCGACGAGGGTGACCGGGAGGTCCAGGAGAAGGCGGACTACGTGGTGGAAATCCCGAAGACCCTCGAAGCCTTCTCGCCCCTTCTGGCCATTGTGCCGCTGCAGCTTTTCGCCTACTACGTTGCTCTCGAGAAAGGGTGTGATGTGGACCAGCCGAGGAACCTCGCAAAGAGCGTAACGGTGGAGTGAGGGGGGAGCCCCCCTTGTTTTCTTTGTTGATTTGTTGTACACTTGTACAACAAGTAAACAGGAGTACCGAGAGGTGAGGGCGATGGCGAAGACGTGGTACCCGATCATCGAC
>JAPWUU010000068.1 GCA_028275365.1 Candidatus Caldatribacterium sp. | reverse complement strand
AACGTCATCATCTACGAGCTCGGGAAGGGTCGAAAGTTTCCCGATGTCATTCTGAGCGAGAAGGCCCGCTGGGTGGAGGACCAATGGATTCTGGAGAAGGGGGTGCTCCACCGTTACGGGGAAGATGGGTACCTGGAGGAAGAGGTGGAATTTGCGGTCATGCGCATCGATATGAAGGAGGAGCTCCGGGAGTTCTTTGAGAAGCAGCGCAGCCCTGAAGAGATGTCCTCCCGGGAGTTGCGCAAGCAAATCGCCATCCTCAGGCAGGCGGGAAGCGAGACGCAGAAACTCGAGGTGGCCTACCACTTCAAGTTCTCCCTTCCCTTCTCGGCGGTCGTTTTCATGCTCATGGGGATGCCCCTGGGGGTTCAGAAAACCAGGGACACCAAGGCCCTGGGGGTCATTGTGACTGTGATCCTTGCCTTCGTCTACTACATGCTCCTCTCGATCTTTCGCTCTCTGGGTCGGGGAGATGTCCTCCTTCCCTGGCTTTCAGCCTGGATGCCGAACTTCCTCTTTGGGGGCCTTGGGATTGTCCTTTACGGGATGGTGGACTGGCGATGAAGCAATTCCCGACGGTGATTCTCCTTTTGCTTTCGGGTCTTTTTCTGGTATCGGAAGTCCAGGGCAGTAACCTCTTTGAGGAGGCCATGGCGGCAAAAGCAAGTGGAGATGCCGAGAGGGCCCTGTATCTTTTTGAGAAGTGCATTGCAGAGGGCGAACGGGTCCTTGACGCCTTCTGGGAGTCAGGGCTGCTCCTGCTTGAAGAGGGGAAGTACCGTCGGGCTTTTGAGCTTTCTGAGAGGGCCATTCCGGTGTTTTCTGCTCATCTTGAGGCCCATCCCGAGGACCACATGAACTGGTTCCGCCTGGGGTATATTTTTGAACTCCGGAGCAGTACCGGGTACTTTCGGGAGTGGGAGAAAGCCCGAACATGCCTCACCAGGGCCCTGGAGCATTCCCCAGGAAACTCCTTTTACCTTCTCCACCTCGGTTACGTATTGTATAAAATGGGAGAGGGGAAAGAGGCGGAAGAGAAGCTTCGGGGGGTACTCCTTCGGGAACCCCTGAACCTTGAGGCCCGGTACTGGCTGGCGGTGGTTCTTGCGTCGGAAAGGAAGTACGGGGAGGCGGAGGAGGAACTCCGCTTCCTCCTGGAGCACGCTCCGGAAGATTTCGGGCGGCTCAGGGAGGTTGAGAAGCTTTTGAGGAAAGTTGAGAGGAAGGGGTAGCGATGGGACGGAAAGCTCTCCCTTTTGCCGTGCTTGCGGTGCTGAGTCTGGTTCTCCTTGCGGGGTGTTTGCGAGGTGGCGGACGGGGGAATCTCACAGGGGAGGTGTGGGATGCGCAAGGGCCGGTGAGCGGCGTACTCGTTGAGGGAGGGGGGAAAAGTGTCCTCACGGGGAGTGACGGGCGATTTCTCCTTGAAGACCTCCCGGCTGGGAGGCAGTACGTTTTCTTTTCCCATGCTTCGTACACCGGAGCAGTGGTTGCAGCGGATGTCGCGGATGGGGAGACAAAAAGCATCAATCCCGAGGGAAGGGTAGTGCTTGCCGAACGCAACGAGGACAACCTCAAGGAGTACCTTTTCACCCTTTATGAGCTGGGCTTTTACGAACGGGTGGTTCGGGGGTCTGAGGACTTTTTGCTGTCGTATCCCCAGAGTCCGCTGGCGCCCTCCATCCTCTTCCTCCAGGGAGCGTCGTTCTTCTACCTTGGGGAGTACCGGAAGGCCGTAACCGTCCTGGGGGCCATGGTGGCAGGTGCTCCTCAGGATCCCTTTGCCGATGACGCCCAGTACCTTCTTGCCAGGTGTTACAGCGAGGGGCTTCGGGACTTCAGCCAGGCCGTTGGAGAGTACCGGAAGCTTGTTGAACGCTATCCCGAAAGTGAGTTCGTCGGACAGGCCCTGTATGAGATGGGTGATTGCTACTACATCCTTGGGGCTTTTCGGGATGCCCTGGCCTCGTACGAGGAGGCAATGGCATTTGGCGGGGAGGTGGCCCGAAAGGCGCTCTATTCTTCGGCGCACTGCCTCTACCGGATGGAGTTCTACAACCGGGCAGCGGCGAGATTCCTGGAGTATGTGGCCCAGTACCCCGCTACCGACCTCTCAGACGATGCCCAGTACTTCGCCGGGGCATCGCTATACAAGGCCAGTCGCTTCGCCGAGGCCCTTCAGGCTTTCGAGGACTGTGTGCGGCTGTACCCGGAAGGGAAGTGGTACAACGGTATTCTCATCGCGCCGGCTGCGCTGTTCCACAAGGGTCTGTGCCTTGAGAAACTCGGTCGGTACCTCGAGGCGTACAACACCTACCTGGACATCATTCGCCGGTATCCCGGAGCCAAGTGGGCCGATGGGTCCTCGCTCATCCAGAACGTCCAGTTCCGGATCGACTGGTTGCGGAAGTACGTTCTCTGAGCACAATGTGGGAGCAGAGCGATAGAGAAATCATTCAGGAAGTGCTGAACGGCAACAAAGACCTCTTTGCCGTTCTTGTGGCTCGCTACGAGAAACCCATTTTCAACTACGTGTATGGTCTTGTGCGGCAAAGGCAGGATGCCGAGGACCTCACCCAGGAGGCCTTTGTAAAGGCCTTTTTTGCTCTGAGGACCTACAGGGACTCTTTTGAATTCTCCACCTGGATGTACCGCATTGCCCGGAATGTGTGTCTGGACTATTTCCGGCGACAGAGGATCCGCTCCTTTTTCTCCCTGAATACCCCCGTGGGGGAAGAAGAGGAGGAGGAGCTTGGGGATTTCCTCCCTGAGGGGAAGGATCCCGAGGAGGGGGTGCTCAAGGAGGAGCTTCTTGAACGGGTTTCACAGGCTGTGGGGCAGCTCCCCCTGAAGTTCCGGGAAGTCATCGTCCTCCGCTACGTGGAGGAGCTCTCGTATGAAGAAATTGCCCGGATTCTCGACGTTCCTGTGGGGACGGTGAAGACTTATCTCCACCGGGCCAAGGCGAAACTCCGGGAACTCCTGGGAGAAGAATTTTCGTGAAACTTCGTGTTTCTCCCCCTCGTATCTATAGGTGGGTGGGTAACGTGGGGGAGAAACTTGAGCAGTACTTGCGGCATTTGCCAAAGGTTGAACCGGGGCGGTCCTTTGCGCCCTCTGTGATGGCTTGCATTGCAGAGCGAGCGCGACCGTCGTATCGACGTTACAAGCGATGGGTTGTGGCGCTTGCGGCGGTAGCGCTTTTCGTCCTCATGCTCACCACTAATCTCCCTCTCACCCCTCGTCTTGAGCTTTTCGGGTACCGGACAGTACGGCTGGTGTTCTGCAGCACTGTCCGGAACCCCAAAACCGTGGCCGTTGCCGGTGATTTCTCGGACTGGGAATCCATCCCCATGGAGCGGGTTGACGAGAACTGTTTTGCCCTTACCTTACGTCTTCGCCCGGGGAAGTACGAATATGGTTTCCTGGTCGATGGGAAATGGGTTCCTGACCCTCTCTCCTTGCGGGCCGTGGCCGATGGGTTTGGTAGTGTCAATTCTGTGCTTGTGGTTGACGGCGATACCGAGTGAAACGGACGATTCTTTTCCTGCTTCTTGTCCTTTGCCTTTTTGCGGTTTCTGCTTCCTGGGCTTCTGAGGCGGTTCTCCGTCTCATCGAACGTTCCTCCTATTCCCCAGAAGACAAGGCCTATCTCCAGGAACAGGTTGCTTCGATCTTTGCCGGCACCCAGGATGCAGCCCAGAAACTCCTCGTAAAGAAGCTCCGGGAGGGCCTCGTCAAAAATGTCCCCCCGAAGGACCTCATTGAGGCGCTGAACAGGCGAAAGGAAGCCCTAAAGAAGGCCCAATCTCTCCTCGAGGAGACAGGGGTCTTTGGAGGGGAAAGCATCCTCGAGGACCTGGTGGTTTCTCTGGAGCTCTCTGTGCCACCTCAGATTCTGAGGGAAGTTCTCGCCCGGGTTGGGGGAAACCCCAAGGTGGCAGGGCGTTTCGTGGACGCGGTGGCCACTTTTCTTGAGGTTGGCGTTCCCCCGGAGAGGACAAACGAAGTACTCCAGCGGGTGCTTGATCGGAACCTCGGAGCCCGGGAAATCCGGACCATTACCCGGCTCCTTGAGCAGGCAAGAAAAGAGGGAGTTGAGGCGAAGGATATCGTCCGGGTTCTGGGAGAGGCGCTGGGACGGCATGAGAATTTCGCCCTTGTGGAGGTAGAGCTTGAGAACTTCATCGCCGCCAACAAACCTCAGCCAGCCCTTCGGGCAGGGCAGGGAGTGGTGGCGCCACAGCCTGGAGTGTCTGGAGGCTCACCGGTTGAAGAGGGCGGGACTCCCCTTGAGCCCCAGCCCTCTGCGGTGCGTCCGCCCACGCAGGAAGGCGGAACACCTCTTGAGTGATGACCTCACACCAGCGAGGCAACGAGGTCCCCAACCTCCTGGGTTGTGAGGCCCATTTTCCCCGCGCTCATGCTCTTGATTTTGCCGCTTTGGAGCGCCTTGATGACCGCATTTTCCACACTCTGTGCGGCTTCCTTTTCGCCGATGGTGTCAAGGAGCATCTGCATGGCAAGGATTGCCGCCAGCGGATTGATGACGTTCATCCCCGTGTACTTGGGTGCCGAGCCCCCGATGGGCTCAAACATGGAAACCCCCTGGGGATTGATGTTCCCGCCTGCAGCAATGCCCATACCCCCCTGGATCATGGCCCCAAGGTCGGTGATGATGTCGCCGAACATGTTATCCGTGACGATAACGTCGAACCACTCGGGGTTTTTCACCATCCACATGGTGGTGGCGTCGACATGGGCGTAATCGGTCTGGATATCGGGGTACTCCCGGGCAACCTCGTAGAAGACCCGTTCCCACAGGTCAAAGGCATAGGTGAGGACGTTGGTTTTCCCGCAGAGGGTTACCTTCTTTTTCTTGTTCCGTTTCCTTGCGTACTCGAAGGCAAAGCGAATGCACCGCTCCACGCCTTTCCGGGTGTTGATGGAGACCTGGATGGCCACTTCATCGGGTGTTCCTTTCCGCAGGAATCCCCCGGCGCCGACATAGAGCCCTTCGGTATTCTCCCGAACCACTACGAAGTCGATGTCCTCGGGTCCCTTGTCTTTGATTGGGGTCCACACCCCCGGGTAGAGTTTTACGGGGCGGAGGTTCACGTACTGGTCAAGGCCAAAGCGGATTCGAAGGAGAATGCCCTGCTCAAGAATTCCAGGCTTCACGTCGGGATGTCCTATGGCACCAAGGTACAGGGCGTCAAGCTTTTTGAACTCTTCAAGAGCGGAGTCGGGCAAGGTCTCGCCGGTCTTTTTGTAGTGCTCGCCCCCAAAGGGGTAGACAATGGTCTCATACGAGAAGCCAACCTTTTTTGCCACCGCTTCGAGGACCTTGAGCCCTTCCCGCACGACTTCGGGTCCTGTTCCATCTCCAGGAATAACACCGATCCGGTACGTTTTCTTCATGTTCTTCCCCCTTTCCTGGTACACTATTATACGGGATTGCGGCAGAATTCCCAGAGGGTCGTCAGGAGAGTTTTGTCCTTCTGGAGGTGAGACCGTGGAGCGGATGGTGGGCAAAGTAAAAATTGAGTGCGTGCGGGGGGATATCACAAGACAGGAAGGCATTGATGCCATAGTGAACGCCGCCAATGCCGAGCTCCGTCCTGGTGGGGGAGTGGCCGGGGCGATTCATCGAGCAGCAGGGCCGGGGCTCTATGAAGAGTGCCGTCCCCTTGCCCCCATAAAGCCCGGGCAGGCGGTCATCACCGGTGGTCACAGGCTCCCGAACCGCTACGTCATTCACTGTCTTGGACCAAGGTACGGCATCGATGAGCCGTCGGCAGAACTCCTCGCTTCCTGCTATCGGAATGCCCTGAGCCTTGCCGAAGAACGTGGTATAACCTCCATTGCCTTCCCCGCCATTTCCACCGGGGTTTTCGGGTACCCCATGCGGGAGGCAGCGGAGGTGGCGCTCAGGACGGTCATCGAAATGGCCCCACAGCTCAAGTCAATCCGGCTCATCCGCTTTGTCCTCTGGGATGAGGAGGCGCTGCGCATTCACGAAGAAACCCTGGCGAGGCTGACAGAAGGGAAAAACAGCAATTCATCGGGGTAAACCCTTCGGTTTCAGGGGTCGACAATCGGTTTGGCCGACACGGACCACTCTGGTGGCGGTGAATCGGCCAAACCCAGGTCAGGCTTTTAGGTTTTTGAAAGACCGCCCCTGATAGCGGGGTCTGCTTGAGATTTGCCCCGTTTTTCCTCCTTATTCTCCGGAGAAAGAGTTTCAGGGTTTTGCCCTTTTTCCGGTCCCCCCTCCCCAAGTAGAGTGTCCTCCATGGTAGAGCCGTAGGGGGTCTTAACACTGCGTGACCTCGGATATGAGGCATGCGCTCTTTGCTAAGAATTCGGCGAAGTCGCCAGTCCTGCTTTGCAGAGGAAGGAAGCTTTTCCATGTCCACGCCACGACCTCGACGCCCCCATCGGGGATTC
>JAPWUU010000067.1 GCA_028275365.1 Candidatus Caldatribacterium sp. | reverse complement strand
CAGAAAGGCTCTCACGGGCACCAAAACCGATTTTCCGGTCCTTCAAACGATTTTCGATAATGCGCTCAAGGCCCACAAAGGCACCACCGCAGATGAAGAGGATATTCTCGGTGTTCACCTGGATGAATTCCTGGTGCGGGTGCTTCCGACCACCCTGGGGAGGAACGTTCGCAATGGTCCCCTCAAGAATCTTCAGAAGCGCCTGCTGCACGCCTTCTCCAGAAACATCCCGGGTGATGGAGGGATTTTCCCCTTTGCGGGCAATTTTGTCGATTTCATCGATGTAAACGATGCCCTTTTCCGCCCTCTTGACGTCAAAGTTGGCATTCTGGAGAAGGCGGAGGAGGATGTTCTCGACGTCTTCTCCCACATACCCGGCCTCGGTGAGCGTCGTGGCATCCGCAATGGCGAAGGGGACGTTCAGAAAACGCGCCAGGGTCCTGGCAAGGAGCGTCTTCCCCGATCCGGTCGGCCCAAGGAGCAGGATGTTGCTCTTTTCAATCTCCACGTCCTGAGAGTCCCTGGGCTGCATAATTCGTTTGTAGTGGTTGTATACGGCAACGGAAAGGATGATTTTTGCCCGCTCCTGACCGATAACGTACTGGTCAAGGAAAGCCTTGATCTCGCGGGGTGAGGGGAGCTCTTCGAGAACGAACTCCTTCTTGCCTTTTCGGGAATCCTCCTTCAAAATCTCGTTGCAGAGTTCCACACACTCGTCACAGATGTACACTCCCGGACCCGCGATGAGCTTTCGCACTTCCTGCTGTGTTTTGCCACAGAAGGAACACCGCAACTTGACCTTCTCCTCCTCAAATTTCGGCATCCTCTCTGGTCTCCTTCTTGCTCTTCTCTTCTGGGTACAGAACCCGATCTATAAGCCCGTATTCCCGTGCCTCCTCAGGGGACATGAAAAAGTCTCGCTCTGTGTCTTTGCGAATCTTCTCGATGGACTGGCCAGTATGGCGAGCGAGGATTTCGTTGAGCTTCTCCCGGATTTTCACCATTTCCCGGGCATGGATTTCGATGTCCGTCACCTGTCCCTGTGCACCTCCAAGAGGTTGATGAATCATGATCCGGGAATTGGGGAGTGCCATCCGCTTGCCCTTGGTCCCGGCAGCAAGGATAACCGCTGCTCCACTTGCGGCCTGCCCAATACAGATGGTTGCAACGTCGGGCTTGATGTACTGGATGGTGTCGTAAATGGCCAGTGTTGCCGAAACCGAACCTCCAGGACTGTTGATGTAGAGGTTGATGTCCTTTTCTTTGTTCATTGCTTCAAGGAAGAGGAGCTGGGCGATGACAAGGTTTGCAACGGTATCGTCGATTTCCGTTCCCAGAAAGACAATACGATCCTGCAAGAGGCGGGAGTAAATGTCGTAGGCTCGTTCACCTCTTGGGGTCTGCTCCACCACAATGGGCACAAGGTAACTCAAACGGGGCTCTTTCATCCCTGAACCATCTCCTCTTCAGGATCTCCCAGAGCTTGCCACTGATCAAAATTCAAGGGTTCTGTGATTTCCTTTGTTCTCACCCTCGAGAGGAGGTCTTCGACGAGTTTGCTCGAAAGGAGGCGGTTTGCAGCCTCCACCAGAGCATTGCTCCGGACAAGGCGTTCCGCCACCTTTTCAAGTGGCTTTCCAGTGCGTTTTGCAACACTCTCCACAAGACGATGGAACTCTTCTTCGGTCACCTCAAGACCGTACTCCTTGGCGTACTTCTCAAGAACAAAGTGTTTCTTCAACCTCCAGCGAGCAACGTTGCGCATCTTCTCACTAAACGTGGCAAAATCATACCCCGTAAGCTCAAGGTATCGCTCAAGGGTGGTTCCACTTTCTCGCAACCGCTCTTCAAAAAGCTGGATGACCCTTCGGGTTTCCTCCTCAAGAAGGGGTTCAGGAATGTGGACCTGTGATTCCCGGCAGAGGGCAACCACGGCCTCCTCCTGCAAGCGTTCCTGCACCATTTCTTGGGCCTGCCTCTCGAGGAACTTCCGAACGTCCTCTCGAAAGGCCTCCACCGATGCGTAATCTTCCCCAAAACGCTTGATGAATTCCTCGTTCACCTCAGGGAGTCGCTTCCGGAAAATGGTAAGAAGTTCCAGCTCTTTTTCTTCGCCCTCGAGAGCAACCACTCGTCGCTCTCCCCGTCGCATGCCAAGAACCTCCTGAGCCAGGGGGTGCTGCTCACCCCCTGCATACACCGTATACTGCTTGTCCCCTACGGCGACAATCACCATATCTCCCGACACCACCGGTCCCTCCTGCTCCTCCCATTGCCCAAACCGCCTGCGAAGCTCCTCAATGTACGCGTCGATGTCGCTTTCCCGAACCTCGAGGCGGTACTTTCGTACCTCGAGCTCTTCAGGACGGGCCAGAAGGACTTCGGGATTCTCGATGACCTTCAAACGAAAACGGAGGGATTCTCCTTCCTCTACGTGGAGGATTTCCACATCGGGTTCCCCTACCACATCAATGCCTTCCCTCTCCAGAACCTCCTTCGTCGCCTCCGGAATGAGGCGGTGCACCAGCTCATCCAGAAAGGCCTCTTTCCCCAGACGGGCACGAAGAATGGCCCGGGGAACCCGACCCTTGCGGAAACCCGGGACTGCGACTCGAAGGTTGAAATCCCGGTAAATGCTCTCGAGAACCTGGTCAACTCGCTCTTTTGCTACTTCCACTTCGAGCTCAAAGACGTGCTTCTCTTTTTCCTCTTTTTTTGTCACCTCTACCATTGAAACAGTGCCACCTTTCTCTTCCAACTTTCCAGCATCGGAAGAATTATATGTTTCCCGAGGGGGTGTGTCAACCTTGGAAGCCATGTCCGTTCCCCCCGGCACCTCCATACACTCCAGGAAGGGCCAGGCTGAGAATCTGTTTCTGTGCTTCGGTAATCCGCCATCGATCACCAGTTCTCTCCACAAGAAGGAGTACCTCTCCCCTCCGTTCCTCGCCAGGAACGTTTGTCGCTTCCACCACTTCTTCAAAAACAACGTACCTTCCCTTGTCCTCCCTGACGTATCCCCGGATCTCGATTCTATCCGGCCACGGACTGGAACCGTACCTCCTCAGAGCCTGTCCAGGGTTCTGGAGCTGCACTGCACCCCTTATGCCCCAAAGCGCAGCTGCCTGATGCCATCGGGTGTCTGTTCTCGCCTCATCACCACTCCAGCGAGAACCCCAATGGCAACCTCGCAAAGGTAAAGGACCTTGTTACCGCGCTCAAGATGCCCTCCGTAGGCCCCCTGAGGGTTTGAAACCACTGCATGAACGTGGGGTTCTCCACCGACGATAACACCGCTTAGAGAGAGGAGCTCAAAAGGTCCCTCGTACTTCTCGAAGCGTTCCACAGGTGGCAGACCTGTTGTTGTCACCCAGTGGAGATGCACCTCGCTCAGGGTCCCAAAGCCCGAGAGAATGACCCCGTGTTCGATACGTTCTCTACGGATGACTTCCTCAAGGGTTTCAAGAACGCACTCCCCCGGGGAAATGCTCACCACAACAACCCGTTCGAGTTTCCCAACGCCATACTCCAAAGAACCTCACTCCCCTCAGCGTTCGTACTCCTGCACGGTCTCCTTTCGACTTCTCCTCTGCAACTCCCTTTTCACCCAGCAAGCATACTCCGCCACAGCCTCTTCCATCCGGTAGCGAGGCTCAAATCCCAGCTCTTCTTGGGCCAGAGTGATATCGAGCGTTTCCCCGCGAGGAAAAAGCTTGCCAGGACCAAGGATGACCTCTCGGGGGTGGTCGCTGTATTTTTGCGCAAGGCGGGCAAGGTCGGGGAAGCTCGTTACCTCAGAAGTAGCGATGTTGAAGATACGGTATCTCAAGTGTTCCTTCTCATAGGCCAGCACCGTCCCCCAGGCTGTGTCCTTCACGTAAGTAAAGCCAAGTCTCTGGTCCCTTCCGCTTTCAAGAACAAGCCCCTCAAGGCCTTCAAGGGATCCGAGAAGAACCCGAAAAACGGGGGTCATTTCTGAGGGCAGAAGACCCGGACCGAAAAAGAAGTAAGGACGAACAATACGGACGTCAATACCATAGTGGTGGCCGTACTGGAGCGCGAGGTACTCCGCACTGGCCTTACTTGCGCCGTAGAGATCCGAGGGATTCACAGGATGGGTGAGTTCTCCGGGATTGTCTCTGGTCTCTCCATAAACAGCACCAGAACTCACGTAGAGGAACTTTGGAATCCTAAAAAGACGAGCACATTCCAAGAGATTGAGGGTGCCAACAACGTTGAGAAAGGTAGCAGCGTAAGGATCGTTCCAGTACCGTGGAGAGGCCATCACCGCGGGGGTATGAATGATGCCTTCAATATCGGGAAAGCCGGAAAAAAGCTGCACCAGATGAGACCATTCCAGAACGTTTCCCCGGAAAAAGACAATGGCACTCCTCCGATCCTCAAGGTAATCCTGGTTGGCCTCCCGAAGGTCAAAGGAGAGCACCCTTTTCCCTCGATCCACAAGATAGTACGTCACCCAGGACCCCAAAAGACCACTGCCGCCGGTAACAAGAACCAAGGCCACGCGCATCACCTCACTGAAGGGCTTTCGCTTCAGCCTTGCGTAAACGGTCCATGATGGCCCTCCCCAGACCAACCTCGGGCACCGGTTCGGCGAAAATAAGATCAAGACCAGCCTCCTCCAGGCGGTGGAGACAGGCAAAGAAATTGGCCGCTGCTTCCCGGAGATCCCCGTTTGACGAGAGGATTTCAACTTTCACAAACCACTCTGGATGCCGTACCACCTGAAAGGCCAGCAACCCCACCCGGAACCCCGGAGGAGGAGGCATTTCCTGAGGGACAATGCGCAGGGGAACACGGGGAGCATAGTGGAAAGGGAGCTGCCCAGGAGCACGGGGACTATCTTTCAGAGAACCTATCCGAATCTTCCCTATGACCCTCTCAAGGTCCTCAAGGGGAATCCCTCCAGGTCTGAGGAGCACCGGTTCCTCAAGGAGCTCAAGAACCGTTGACTCCACTCCAATAGGACACTGACCACCATCAAGAACAAGGTCAATTCGGTCCCCGATTTGTTTGACAACGTGAGCAGCCGTCGTCGGGCTCAGGTGCCCGAAGAGATTCGCACTTGGTGCAGCAACGGGAACCCCTGCTTCTCTGATGAGCTCAAGGGCCACAGGATGGGCAGGCATTCGTACTCCTACGGTCGGCAGCCCTGCGGTAACGATGTCAGGAATAGTGGGTCTTTTGGGGAGAACAAGGGTAAGCGGTCCGGGCCAGAAACGCTTGACAAGGAGTAAGGCCCGGGGATCCAGAAATTCACCGACTTCCCCAGCCATCTCAAGAGTAGCCACGTGAACGATCAGGGGGTCGAAGAGGGGGCGTTCTTTCACCTCGAAAATTCGAGCCACAGCCTGAGGGTTCAGCGCACAGGCGCCAAGACCGTAAACCGTCTCGGTGGGGAAGGCAACGAGTTTCCCCTCCCGGAGAAGAGATGCTGCTCTCTGAATGGCCTTCCTGTCCGCCTGGAGTACTTCGGCCACGGTCACAGGTACTCCGTCCTGCCAGTTTCCCGGAGGTAGGCGAGAAGCCGGCGAATATCCTGGTCCCTGCTTTTTGGGGCAAGGAAAAGCAGGTCCTCTTCCTCCACCAGGATCACACCCTCCATCCCGAAGGTCACCACAGGCTTTCTCGTCCAGAGGATGCACCCCCGGCTTTCAAGGGCAATATGTTCTCCCAAAGCGACGTTGCCACTGGCGTCTTTTGGCAGAATTTCCCCCAGGCTTTTCCAGGACCCCACGTCACTCCATCCAAAGGAAGCGGAAACGACCAGAATACTCGAGGCCCGCTCCATGACAGCATAGTCAATGGAAATCGAAGGAAAAGTAGAAAAGACCTCCAAAAGCACTTTTTCCTCCTCTGGGGTTCCCAGGCTTTCTGCGATTCGCTCCAATCCTCGGTTAATCTCTGGAGCCCACGTCTTGAAGGCCGAGAGAATGGCGCCGATGGTCCACACAAATATTCCGCTGTTCCAGAGGTACTTCCCGGAGCGAAGGTACTCCTCGGCCTTGCTGGGATCCGGCTTTTCGGTAAAACCTTCTCCCCGGTATACACACCCTCTAAAGTCCTTCCGGAAGAGCTCTCCACAGCGGATATACCCATATCCGGTGTGGGGATGAGTTGGGGGGATGCCGAAGGTCACCAGCCACTCGCCACTCTGAGCAACCTCCACCGCAAGGCTCACCGCCTCCCGGAATTTCTCCTCTTCGAAGACTATGTGGTCCGCTGGAAGAACGACCATAACCTCGTCGGGCGAGAAAATCCGTGCGAGATGCACTGTCGAGAACCCAATACAGGGAGCGGTATTTTTCCCTACCGGCTCGAGGACCAGATGCGAAGGGGGAAGAAAAGGGAGCTCCCGGAGCGTCGCCTTAAGGTATTCCCTTTGGGTGACCACATAGAGGTGGTCAACCCCCACAAGGGGCAGGATACGTTCCACTGTGTGGCGAAGAAGGGTCTTCCCAAAGAGACTGACGAATTGCTTTGGTCGATGACTCCGG
>JAPWUU010000066.1 GCA_028275365.1 Candidatus Caldatribacterium sp. | reverse complement strand
GCTCTGGCGCACCTTAGGAGAATCCTTGAGGACAAAGGGGCGAAGATAGGGAAAGAACGGGCCTTCCCCACTCTTTTGAGACACCCCAAGACCCTGCAGATTTGCGGTCGGGAATGGGCCAAAACGCTGAAAGACTGAAACTCACTCCCCACCCAGAAGGCGCAGGGCCAAAAGGGCGTAAACCCTCCCAGCAGTGACAATCTGGGTCACGGGGACGAATTCGTTGGCAGAGTGGGCTTCCTCGATTCTCCCCGGGCCAAAGATCAAGGTGGGTATTCCTGCCTCGACGAGAAACGACGCTTCGCAGGAAGCAGGAAAGGGGGAAAAGGTGGGAACTTCTCCCGGGATATCGGCAATGGACCGGGAGAGGAACTCCACAAGCTCCGAGTCCCTTGAGATTCTGGCCGGAGGGAGATGGGGAATACACTGGGTGATTGAGTACTCAAAAGGTGCTCCCTCTTTTTCCCGTACGTTCTCCACAGTCTCCCGGAGAACTTCTTCCATCCTCGCCAGAGAAAAAGAGGGGAGGGTTCGCACGTCCACCTCAAGAAGGCAGGTCTCGGGCACCACGTTGGGCGCCACTCCCCCGAGAATCTTTCCCACACTTATTGCCGGCGCCCCAAGGTCAGGATCCCCAAAGGCGGAGAGTTCCTTGCGTTTTTCCTCCAAGGCCCTGACGATGAGGGCCGCATAGTACACAGCGTTGATCCCCTGTTCTGCCACTGCTGCGTGGCAAGATTTCCCCCGAACCTCAATGCGATACGCCGCGACACCCCGATGTCCCAGGCTGATGTTGAGACCCGTGGGTTCCCCCACAATGGCATAGTCCACGACTTCCCGCCGCATCCGGTACACCCTCATCCATTCCCTGATGCCCGCATTCTCTTCCTCCTCGTCCACCACGAAGACCACCTTGAGCTTCCCATAGAGGGAATGAGCAAAGAGCGCCACCATTTTCGCCGCATACATCATGGCGGCAAGGGCTCCCTTCATGTCACAGGCCCCTCTCCCATAGAGGCGGTTCTGCACGATTTCTCCCCCCAGCGGGGGGTACGTCCAACCACTCCCCACAGGGACCGTGTCCATGTGCCCGTTGAAAAGCAGCACTGGTCCTTCACCCAGGGCTCCCTGGATTTCTGCGATGAGGTTTGCCCGCTTCCCGTCAACCTCCTGCCATTCCACCGGGATGCCGTTATCGATGAAGTAGTTAGCGATGAAACGGGCAATCTCCACTTCCCCCTCGGTTCGGGAGACACTCATGATGCGCACCAGCCGCTGCGCAAGGCTTATAGGCTCAAAAAGGTCAAACTCGTTGTCAAGCAACGCTTTCCAGTCTGCCATGTTCAGCTCAGGTACCGGCTTCCCCGTTTCTGCAGGGCGATGCTCTGCTTACAGAGAGGACACTCATCCGGCGTATACACGGGAATCTCCATCTGTAAAAGGGGGAAGAAAGGATAGGGGAACGAAGCCCGACCACTGCTTCGGTCCACAAGCACACCGATACCCACGATGTGTGCTCCTTTCTCCTGAACGGCCTCGATAACTTCCGAAAGAGAAGCCCCCGTGGTGACGACGTCTTCCACGATGAGCACCCTGTCCCCCTCGCCGAGAGTAAAGTCCCGCCGGAAACGCATCCTGCCCTCCTCTCTCTCGGTGAAAGCCATGCGGACTCCAAAGACCCTGGCCACCTCGTAGGCGAGCACAATACCGCCTACCGCTGGACCCACAACGACATCGACTTTTTCTCCCCGGAAATGCTCTGCAATGGCCTGGGCCAGCTGTTCAACATACCGGGGATACTGGAGGAGTTTGAACTTCTCCACGTAGTACGGGCTGTGGAGTCCCGAGGTCAGAAGGAAATGTCCCTCAAGGAATGCCCCGGCTTTTCGGAAAAGGTCGAGAATGGCCTCCTTGTCCAAGAAACTCACCTCACCCTCCCTATGAGGTCTTCAATGTTCTCCATATCTTTACGGAGAAGATACGCCTTTATTCCCTCAAGAATGTCCACTGCCGAAGAAGGAGCCACAAGATTCGCGGTTCCCACACCCACCGCCCGCGCTCCCACAAGGAGGAACTCAAGAGCATCTTCAGCAGTCATGATTCCCCCCATACCGATGATGGGGAGCTCTGTCATCCCCACAAGGTCGTAGACCATCTTCAGCGCGAGAGGCTTGATGGCAGGCCCGGAGAGCCCTGCGGACTTCATGGCAAAGACGAAATCCATTCGCTCAACATCGACGACCATGGCGGGAAAAGAATTCGTGACGCTCAGGGCTTCTGCACCTTCTTCCTCGAGGATTCTCACTGTGACTTCCCAATCCTGAAGCTTCGGACCAAGCTTCACGATGAGGAACTTCCCGGTCGCCTCCCGAACCCGTCCAACGAGTTCTCGAAGAGCTTCAGGGTCCAAGAGAAAACTTGCACCCCCTTTTTCGACGTTCGGGCAGGAAACGTTGAGCTCCAGGGCATCAATCCTCTCTATAGCATCGAGTTTCCGGGCCACCGCAACGTACTCTTCCACCGTCTTCCCCCAGATGTTCACAAAAACCCGGGTATCGAGCGCTTCAAGAAACGGCAGGTCCTCTTGAAGAAACCGCTCCACTCCCTTGTTCTCAAGGCCAATGGAGTTCAAAAGCCCTGCCCGGACCTCAAAGAGCCTGGGTGGGGGATTTCCTTCCCAGGGGAAAAGGCTCAACCCCTTTACCGTGATGGCTCCCAGAGTGTTGAGGTCAAGGTAAGGGGCAATCTCCCTCCCGTAGCCACAGGTTCCGGAAGCAAGAACAACCGGGTTTTTCAGGGTCATTCGTCCCAGAGTCACTGAGAGATTCATAGCACGACCTCGGAGAGCCGGAAAACCGGACCGTCGCTGCACACATGCCAGTACCCTCCACCCCTTCGGGGGATGGCACACCCAAGGCAAACCCCAAAACCACAACCCATCCTTGCTTCAAGGGCAACCTCAATGTCCTCCTCTTTTCCGGGAAAGACCGTTGCCAGTTCTCGAAGCATCCCTTCAGGACCACAGGCGTAAATCTTTGCCCCCTGCCAGAGGGCTCTCTCAAGGCACTTCCCCACAAGATCAAGGACCGTGCCGCAGAAACCACCCGACACAGCCTCTTCGCAGCTCCACAGAACCCTCGGAAGGTCTTCAAGGAGGCGAAGGAGCGCCAGGTCCTTTCGTTTCCGAACACCCAGAAAGAACGAAAAGAGGATACCGCGTTTTTCGAACTCCCGGGCAAGAAAAACGAGAGGCACAAGTCCCCGTCCTCCGGCAAGGAGGATCCCAAAACGCGCATCGAGAGAAAATCCTCGTCCCAGAGGCCCGAGCACCTCAACGACATCCCCTACCTCCAGGTAGGAAAGAAGCTCCGTACCCTTCCCCACAACCTCAAAGAGGAGGGAAAAACGGTCATCGTTCGCAGAGAGCACTGCAAAAGGACGGGGAAGAAGAGGATCGAAAACCCGAAAACCAGGACGCACCATAACGAACTGGCCGGGTCTGGCTTGAGAGGCAATGTCCCTTTCCTCAAGCTCAAAGCACACAAACCGTTCTCCAAACCGTTCTTTCCGGCATATCCGGGCAAAGCTCATGGCACAAGGCTCCGGAGTACTCTCTGATACCTAAGGGCTTCTTCACGAGCTCTTTCAGCGAAATCCTCTCCGTTCTCTCTTCCCTGCTTCCTGTAGGCAAAGAGAATATCCCGGGAAACGTTCACCAGTGCCCCCAACCCTCCCGGGAGGAAGGCAAAGCGGAGTGCCTTGACCGTTCCTCCCTGGACACCAACTCCGGGGATGAGGAAAAGCAACCGGGGGAAACGTTCCCGAAGGTACCGGAGGTCCTCAGGATATGTCGCCCCCACAACAATCCCAAAGGAACTCACGGGACCATCCGCAAAAAACTTCCTGGCACAATCCTCCACAAGCAGGGCCACCTTTTCGAAAACTCGCACCTTCCCCCCCTCATCCTGGATGAAAGGAGCCGAGGGGTTTGATGTTCGAGCAAGAACGAAGACCCCCTTTCCGCTCTTTTGGGCCTCCTCAAAGAAGGGAAGAAGGCTATCTTCCCCAAGGTAGGGGTTCACCGTCAGGGCGTCAACATCCCAGAAGGAGCGCAAACTCTTTCCGCCTGCGGTAATCTCGGAAAGGTATCCCCGGGCGTAACACACAGCGCTACTTGCAATGTCGTTCCTTTTCCCGTCAAGGATCGTGAGAAACCCCAGTTCTTTCGCTCTCCTGATGGTCCGAGAGAGCACTACCATTCCCGGAACCCCCAGAGCCTCGTAAAAGGCCATCTGAATCTTCACAAAACCTACTTCACCCGTGAGGGCCTCAAGAATGCCGGTCCCAAAAGCGAGAATGGCCTCAGCAAGCCCCTCAAAGGTCATTTCTCCAGAAACAAATCGCTCAAGAAGCACAGGAGGGAGCAGGTCAAAATGCGGGTCCAAGCCAACGACAAGGGGTCCAAAGCGCTCAACCTTTTCTGCAACCCGTTTAGCAAAACTCTCCATCAACGATGCTCCTTTCTGCCATAACCACTCGCCCCCCGACGATGGTGTACACTGGCCAGCCCCGAAGCGACCACCCCTGGAAGGGGCAATTCCTCCCCTTCGATTCAAACTGGGTCACATCCACTTCCCACTCCGTCTGCGGGTCCACAATGGTAAGGTCTGCATCCTTCCCTTCGGCAAGAACGCCTTTGTTCTCCAGCCCAAGAAACCTGGCAGGATTGTAGCTCAA
The DNA here is from genome assembly GCA_028275365.1 of Candidatus Caldatribacterium sp. Lineage (GTDB taxonomy): Bacteria > Atribacterota > Atribacteria > Atribacterales > Caldatribacteriaceae > Caldatribacterium. The sequence goes on along the minus strand of JAPWUU010000066.1, from coordinate 1,810 downwards.
CTTCCTCCACAGCTCAATCCAGTCCACAACTCCATCCTCCACGAGGGCCTTCACATAGAGGGGAACGGTGATCTCGAGGTTAGAGATCCCAAAAGCGGCGTCGAGGAAGCTCCCCTCCTTATCCTCAAGGGCATGGGGAGCATGGTCCGAAGCGAGGATGTCGATAGTGCCATCCGCAATGCCTGCTTTGAGCGCTTCGATATCCCGCTTCTCTCGAAGCGGTGGTTTCACCTTGGCAAGGGGCCCAAACCGCAGGACGTCCTCGGCAGTGAGGAGAAGATGGTGGGGCGCCACATCAGCACTTACCGGGGCCTGCCCTCTGAAGAGACGGAGGATCGTAACACTCCTTTCTGTTGAGAGATGGGTAAAGTGCACCCGGGCACCCGTATCCAGGGCAAGGAGAACATCCCGGGCAAGGCGACTGTCTTCAGCCACCCGCGGAATGCCTTTGTATCCAAGAAGGAACGCCACCTCCCCTTCGTGCATGTGCCCTTCCCGAGAGAGTTCGCTATCCTCCTCATGGAGAATGAAAGGAAGGTGGAAATAGCGGGCATACTGCAGGGCAAAATAGAGCAGCCGAGAACTCTCTACACTTGCCCCATCGTCACTCAGGGCCACAACCCCCGCCTCCTTTAAAAGCCCGTAATCACACATCTCCTTTCCCTGACACCCTCGGCTGATGGCTCCTGCAAAGAGAATGTTGGTGAAGGGGAGAGCCTTGGCACGGAGGCGCAGTGCCTGAACCACAAGGGGATGGTCCAGCGGAGGGGAGGTGTTGGGCATGCAGAGCACTGTGGTGAACCCACCTCGGGCAGCAGCCCTCGCCCCGGTCTCGAGGGTCTCCTTATGTTCCTGCCCCGGCTCGCGAAAGTGTACGTGGAGGTTCACAAAACCTGGACCCACCAGCAATCCTGAAGCATCGATACTCTGTGCCTGAGGGTCGGAGATCCCCCTGCCGACGCGAACAATCACTCCACCCTCAATCAGCACATCACCATCCACAAGCATTCGCCTGTCCGGAAGGACCAGAGTCCCGCGCCGAATGAGAATTCTCCGCGTCATGGCATCTTCTCCCCGCGAAGAAGGATTTCAAGCACGGCCATCCGTACCGCCACTCCACAGGTGACCTGTTCCTCGATGAGGGAGGACTCGTGTTCTACAAACCGGTGTCCGATCTCCACTCCCCGATTCACTGGACCAGGATGCATGATGAAGGCTCCTTCCTTCATCCTCGCCAGAAGCCTTTCCCCAAGACCAAAAAAGCGAGCATACTCCTGAAGGCTTGGAAAATACCCTGCTTCTTGGCGTTCCCGCTGAATTCGAAGCAAGTACACTACATCAGCTCCTTCCACTGCCCGCTCCACCGGGAACACTCGCTCTGCCCCAAGGGCCAGAGCACTCTCAGGGACGAGAGTTGGAGGGCCTGAGAACACCACGCTGTTCCCAAGCTTCACAAGTGCCAGCGCCAGAGAGCGAGCAACTCTGCTGTGAAGGATGTCCCCAAGGATGACAACTCGAAGACCCTCAACTCGCCCAAGGGCCCGCTGTATAGCCAGAAGGTCGAGGAGGGCCTGAGTCGGGTGTTCCCGCATCCCATCACCAGCGTTCACCACATGGCAGGGGAGAAAACTCGCCAGATACTCCGGAACACCGCTATCTCTGTGTCGGACCACCAGAACGTCAGTTCTCATCCGGGCAATGGTGCGGACAGTATCTCGAAAACTCTCTCCCTTCTCCAGGCTGCTTCCCTCTAAAGAAAAATTCAGTACGTTCATACCCAGAAGCTTTCCCGCCATCTCAAAAGACATTC
>JAPWUU010000065.1 GCA_028275365.1 Candidatus Caldatribacterium sp. | reverse complement strand
ACCCCCAAGGGCCGGGGTTACAGGGCGCGTGGAGACCACTCGATAAACCTTGCTCAGGGCTTCTCTAAAGGTCTGTGCTTCAACCCGGATATCCACACGGTACCCTCCTTCCTCTTCTCCTACCTTTAAGAAATCTTTCTTTAGGAGGAGTCGTAGGAGAGAGGGAAAACTCTGTGGAAAAACTCCCTCTTCTCCTTCCCCTCCAGGCTCCCCTCCCTGTGCGTAAGGTGTGGATAAGGCGCTCACTTTTCAGAACGGATCCGCTCGATGAGCTCCTCGATTTCCCTGGCAAGTTGTGGGTTCCTTGTGATGTCCTCCCGAATTTTCTCGCAGGCATGCAGCACCGTCGTATGGTCCCGACCGCCGAACTCCTCGCCGATTGAGGGGAGTGAGAGGTCCGTGAGCTCCCGGGCAAGGTACATGGCAATCTGGCGGGGATAGGCAATGTCTTTGCTACGTTTTCTAGCCCGGAGCATACTGGGTTTGAGACCAAAGTGCTCAGCCACCACTCGCTGGATAACGGCTACAGAAACCTTCTGGGTCTCCTTTTTGGGGAAGACGTCCTTCAGAACCTCCTGGGCGATGCTGAGGCTTGGCTTGACGTTATTGAGGTTGCAGAAGGCAGTGACCCGTACGAGTGCCCCTTCGAGTTCTCGGATGTTGGAGGGAATCTGGTTGGCAATGAAAACGATGACTTCATCAGGAATGTGGATGTCCTCGAGTTCTGCTTTCTTGCGGAGAATGGCGATGCGGGTTTCAAGATCAGGAGGCTGGATGTCGGCGATGAGCCCCCACTCGAAACGGGAACGAAGGCGGTCTTCAAGGGTTGGAATCTCCTTTGGTGGACGGTCACTCGTGAGAACAATCTGTTTTGACGCCTCATGGAGCGCGTTGAAGGTGTGGAAGAACTCTTCCTGAGTTCGCTCCTTCCCGGCGAGGAACTGAATGTCGTCAATGAGGAGGACATCGACGTTGCGGTACTTCTGGCGGAATTCCTCGGTTTTGTCGTCACGGATGGCGTTGATGAGTTCGTTCGTGAATTTCTCCGAGGAGGCGTAGACGATGCGCATGTTCGGGTTTTTATCAAGGATGTAGTGACCAATGGCGTGCATGAGATGGGTTTTCCCAAGGCCCACGCCTCCGTAGATGAAGAGGGGATTGTAGGCCCGGGCCGGGCTCTCTGCCACAGCCATGGCCGCAGCGTGGGCGAATTTGTTGCTATTCCCAACCACAAACGTCGCAAAGGTATACTTGGGGTTGAGGTTTGGTCGCTCCCACTCTGTAGGGATCCCCTGGGCTTCAACGGGCTCCTGGGGTTTTCGCAGGATTGAGGGGTCCACGATGAGGCCGATTTCGAGGTTATTGTACGGGAGGCCTGAGACCCGCTGGAAGGCATACCTGATGAGCTCCAGGTATTTCTGTTCAATCTTCTCCCGGGAGAGTTCTGTAGGAACGGCAAGGACCAGGCGCTTCTCAAAAAGAGACACCGGCTGGATGGTTTCCACCCAGGAACGGTACTCGGGGGTGCTCATCTGCTTCTCTAAAAGCGCGAGCGTCTTTATCCACATCTCCCGCAGGGCTTCGAAAGAGACTTTCATGGCGAAACCCCCTACGCAAATCCACAATCGTCCACAGAGTTATCCACAACTTCTCCCTCCACCGAAAAAACAGCAAAAAGAGAAGAAAAGAAAAGCACTTTCCCTTTTTCTTCCCCCTCACCTCTCCGGTGAACGACGCGTGACTCCCTTGCGTGCGTCCTAATTTAACCACAAAAATCGGGTCGGAGCAAGTTATCCACAGCTTGTGCACAGCTGTGGATAACTTTGAGGAGCGAAAAATCCTTGCATGATGAGGAAGAAAAACTGCACCGGAAATTGTTATCCACAGGATTCCAGAGAGGAATTTCGCCTGTTTTTGTGGACAAAGGCAGAGGCTTTTCAGTACACTGGAAGAGGAGGTGGAAATATTGAAGAGAGTTCCTCCAAGCACGGTGCAACGCCTGGTGCTCTGCTATTCTCTGGCAAGAAGAGCCCTGGATCGGGGGGAAGCGTACCTCAAAAGTCAGGATATCGCCGCTCTCCTTCGGGTCGACGAAACCCAGATTCGCAAGGACATGGCCATGGTGGGTATTGGGGGAGTGCAGAAACGGGGATATCCTGTGGAGGCCATAGTCCGCAGGCTCGAAGACCTCTTTGCACTTCGGGTGGAGAAGCTCTCCGCCCTCATCGGGGTGGGGAATCTCGGCCGGGCGCTCCTGAACTATCCGGGATTTGCCAAATACGGGGTGCGGATTGTCTGTGCTTTTGATAAGGATCCCGAGAAGGTTGGGAGAGAAATCGGTGGTGTTCTCGTTTACCCCCTTGAAGCCCTGGAGGATGTCATCCCCCGTTTTGGGGTGCGGATGGCCATCCTTGCCATTCCTCCCTCCAGTGCTCAGGAAATCGTGGACATCCTCGTGGGCCTTGGGGTTCGGGGCATCTGGAACTTCTCTTCAGCGCTCCTCCGGGTTCCTGAGGGTGTGGCGGTGCGAAACGAGTGTTTAGAGAGCGGGCTTTTGCTCCTTCTCCACGAGATGCGGGGGGATGGTCGTGTACCTTTTCCGGAGAAGTGACTGGCTCTCGCTCATCGCCGTGGGCGTGGTTTTGGGAATACTCTTCGTTTTCCGGTACGTGCCCTTTGAGGGGAAAGGCTGGGAACGTTACAGTGTGGTCATCGAGAGTGAGGAAGGAAGGATGGAGATTCCCGTCACCCCTCAGGACGACCGGGAGATCGTCGTCTCCGGACCTCTGGGGAAGACCATCGTGGCCATTAGAGGAGGAAAGGTCTTTGTGGTGACCTCTCCCTGCCCCGACAAGGTATGCATCAAGACCGGGAAAATTCCCGACGACACCTCCTTCATTGCCTGCGTTCCGAACCGGGTCATTATCCGACTCAAACGTTAGAACCGCCCAAGCTCTCCGGCCATGAAATGGTCAAGCACAAGCGATGCCGCTCCAAGGAGCGTCACGTCTTCTCCCCACCGAGAGTAGAGGAGCTGGGGCGTGACGTACTCCCGGTAGAGCAAGCGTTCTTCAAGGACCTGGCGGATGGGTCGGTCGATGAACTCCCGGGCTAAAGAAGCCTCCCCACCGATGACCACGAGTTCTGGATCGTAGAGGTTGATGAGATTCACCACTCCTACGCCGATGTACCGGCCAAGCTGGGTGAGTAGCTGCACGCAGGCCTCGTTATCTTTCTGGGCCCCTTCGACGATGTGGCGAAAGGTGAGCTGCTCTCCCCGTTCAAGGAAGGAGCGGAAGTACGGTTCTCCCCCAAACCACCCGATTTCTCTGGCCTTCTCCACAATTTTCTGGGTGCTGCAGTAAAGCTCAAGACACCCGTAGTTCCCGCACACGCACCGGGGACCGAAGATGTTGATGCTTGTGTGGCCCACTTCTCCAGCCTTGCGGTGTTTCCCCTGGTAGATTTTCCCGTCGATGAGCACCCCTGCTCCCACATCCTCTCCCACCATGAAGTACACCATGTTCTGGGCTTCTTTCGCGCTGCCACACCAGGTTTCGTGGAGACACGCCGCATCGGCGTTGCTCATCATGAAAATGGGGAGGTCGTACTCCCGGAGGTGCTTTCTGAGGTCAAGGCTTTTGTGGAGGAGGAAAGTCGGGTGGGCGAGGATGGTACAGGTTTCGGTATCCACGGGTCCTGGGGCGCTCACACCAATCCCAAGAATGAGGCTTAGGGACTGGGTAGCGTATTCGAGAACGTGGATGAACTCTTTCTGGAGTTCCAAAAGGGCGATGTCGGTGTCCTCAAGGAGGCTGTAGCGGGAATCCCGACGGAAGAGGATGTTGGGCCCGAGGTCAGTCAGAGCAATGGAGAATCCCTGGCGGGTGAAGGTGATGGCAATGATGTAGAAAGCCTGGTCGTTGACGGAAAGGAGGATGGGTTTTCGCCCCGTCCTCGTGTCGGAGGGTCCAATTTCCCGGACGAGGTTTGAGGCAAGGAGCTCGTTGACGATGTTGGTTATGGTGGGCTGCGTGAGGCCGGTGATGCGGGCCAGCTCAATCCGTGAAAGTGGTCCCCGCTTTTTGAGAAGCTGCAGCACGAGCGACCGGTTTTTAATCTTGACGTCTGTGAGATTGTCCCCCACCCAGGTGCTCTTCGGCATGGCGCTCTCCCCCTCCATTATATCCTTCCCTCCTGGGAGAAACAACGCGGACGCTCTCCCAGAGCCTCTCCCACTCTTCAAGGGTCAGGTCCTCGGCCCGTTTCCCCAAAAGCTCGGGTATGGGGGGTTCTGCCTGGGGAATCACGGAACGCAGAATTTTCCGGCGATGGCGGAAGACCTCCCGGACGAAGCGGAAAAAGGGAATGAAGTCTTGGGGGAGGTCTTTTCGGCGCCGGCCAGAAAGGACGAGGGAGTAAACCCTTGGTGGTGGTCGAAAGGCCTGGGGAGGAACCACAAGGAGTCTCTCTGTGGAGAAGATTCTGGCAAGACCCACCGAAAGGGGGTTCCCCTTGCCTTCCGGTGGCAAGGAGAGGAGTTTTTCGCCGAATTCGTACTGCACCGTCACCACAAATCGCTCCCAGAGGAGTTCCGGAGTGGTTTCAAGAAGAAGCGTAAAGAACGCTGCGGAGATCCCGTAGGGGAGGTTGGCGATGCACTTTCTGGTCGTTTCGGGGAAGGACCGAAGGAGAGACACGAGATCCACCCGCAGGATGTCCTCCCGATACAGGAACACATGGGGGTAGGCCCCAAGCCACTCCTTTGCCCGGGGAAAGAGCAAAGGGTCAACCTCAAAGCTCACAACCCGTCCCGCTTTCTGTGCCAGGCGTTCGGTGAGCACCCCCTCTCCCGCCCCAACCTCAAGGACGAGGTCCCGGGAACTCAGCTCTCCAGCCTCCACAATGGCAGAGAGAACCCTCTCATCAACGAGAAAGTGCTGCCCCAGGCGGGTTCTGCGCATCGTTCAGGTCTTCTTCTTATTCTCCTGCGCAGAAGCAAGGTGGTCCGGGAAGAAATAGTCACAGCGGTCCACAGGCTGCGTCCGTTCTTTCTGCTCTCCCAGAAGGCACCGGTAGATTCCCCGTTCCTTAAGGAGCGGATCGCAGTGGCGGCACACCTGACACAACCCTTCGGGGTTGTACAAGTTCTCTCACCCCCTTTCGTCAAGGTCTGACCAGTCAACGTTCTGAACCTCAACATGCACACGGGAGGGTACAATGCCGAGGCGCGAATAGAGTGCGTCAAAGACGCTTCTCTGCACCCTCTGGGCTACCAGGAAAAAGGATGGGGCAGAGGCACTCACGGTGATCCTGAGGCGGACCACAAGGTCCTGAGTCTCTAAAGGGACCTTTTCCCCATGAGGCAGGGCATCTTCTCCCCGGAAGAGCTCCACCGTCTTCAGAAGACGCTCAAAGTCATCCCGTACGCCCTCAACATGAACGGCTGCCCGGGCAGCGACCTCGGCGATGGTGGTGACGCTCAGACGAATGAACCCCGGGCTTCCCTCGGTATTCATCGCTTTGCTCCCTGGAGTCTTGAAAATACGTACTCCACGGCCTCTTCGGCGCTCTCAAAAGAGGGGAAGAAGTCTTTCTTGCCCCGGTGGTCTTCAATCTTCCAGGTGTGGACGCCAGCGAGGATTTTCCCCAGGCGAAGGGCGAGGGCGATTTCGCTCAGGGTTCCCGCCTGTCCTCCACAGGCGATGAGCGCTGACGAGGCGGAGACAATGACGAAATTCCGCGCTTCTCCAAGTCCTGTGGCAATGGCGAAATCCACAAAGGGATTGGCGTCATCAGGGGAGGATCCTGGGAGAATACCAATGGTGATACCTCCGGCCTCCCTGGCGCCTCGGCAGGCTGCTTCCATCACACCGCCCAGTCCTCCGCAGAGCAGAACCCCTCCACGCTCAGCAATGCCCTTCCCCACACGGTACGCCAGGGTAAGGAGCGGTTCTTCCGGTGCGTGCTGTCCGAGAACACCAATGTACCACTTAGGTTTCGTAGCCAAGGTATTTCTTGAGGTCATCGGGTTTCAGGTTCTCGAGGAACTGGCGGAATTCTTCGATCTCTTTATCGTCAATCTCTCCCATAGCAACCGTTGTTGAACTGCGGATTTCTTCAGAGATGTAGATGGGAGCCCCCATGCGCAGCGACAGCGCGATGCCGTCGCTTGGGCGGGCATCGACGGTCACTTCCCGGCCGTCGATTTTGAGGTAGAGCAGGGCATAGAAGGTGTTATCGACGATTTTGGTGATGACGACCTTTTCAAGCTCCCCTCCCATGCTCCGAATGACCGAGGCCATGAGGTCATGGGTGAGCGGACGGGGGGTCTGAACTCCCTGGAGGCCAAGGAGTATTGCCTGCGCCTCGAAAAGGCCAATCCAGATGGGAAGGCTCCGTTTCTCCTCCTCATCAACGAGAATAACGACGGCCATGGCGCTTTTCTGGTCGAACATGAGACCCTGGACCTTCATCCTCAGCATGGCGCTCACGCCCTTTCACCTATATTATACCCCCGCTTCGATTTTTCTCAATTTGCTTTTTGCTCAACCGTTGCCTGTGCCACTCCAAGTGCTTCTCCCTACCATC
>JAPWUU010000064.1 GCA_028275365.1 Candidatus Caldatribacterium sp. | reverse complement strand
AGTTCCAGGGGTATATTCCGTTGCGAAAGCTTCTCCCGAGCATGAATGGTGAGCCGAATTTCCATCTCTCCCACAGCCCCATTATACTATATAACGCTTCCTCAAGGTTTCCGGTACCCTGCACCTCACTTCCTGTCACCATGGGTTGTCTTCCTCGTGTTCCCCCCCGCCAATGCAAGGCCGCCGTTTCTCTCCTCAACTGCAAAGCTGCAGTTTCGTCCCTTTTCTTCGTCACCGCAAGGTCGTCGTTTCGCGCTTTTCTTTGTCGCCGCGAGGTCATATTTTCGTTTCCGAAGCGGTCTCGCCTTCTGCGGTCTTGAGACTGCTTCGCTTCGCTCGCAATGACAAAAGAGGGGTTGCTTCATCGCTTCGCTCCTCGCAAAGATAAAAGGAAAGGACCTCGCAAAAAAGAAGGGCTGCAAGCCTGTTATTTCACCCGCGAAGCGGTCCCAATGGACTACCTCACGTACAGTGGTGAACAGGATATCCCCACGGGGCCATACTCCTACTTGCAAAGCAGCCTCAAAGTCGGATTGCTTCACCCTCTGCCCCTTTCAGGACAAACGAAAAGCCCTTTACCAAGATAAAAATCCTTTCGCAAAGGACAACCCCTGAAAGTCACCACAAAGCCGTGGTTTATCGCCAGGCAGTTTCATCCTCCAGAAAAGGAGCCCTTTACTGTTTTGCAGACCAAAAACAACAGAAACGCCACAGGAAAACATCCGCTCAGGTCTCTGTCACGCTCTCGAGGTCCGCGATAATCTTTTCGATGGTCCTCTTGAGAAGGGGAACGTGTTTTGTGCAGGTATTGAACACTGCCTCAGCATCAATATCGAAGTAGTGATGGGTTAAGAAATCCCTCATGCCTTTTGCCCCTTTCCAGTCCACTTCCGGATACCGTTTGAGGAGTTCTCCTTTGGTCATTCTATCGACCTGCTTCAGGGCCTCCCCTATGGCTATAAGCTGCATGCAGATGCTGTCGAGCTTCTCAATCCCCGCATTGTTTCTCAGGAAATCCTCTGCCGAATGGAAGGGTTGCATTCTCTGGAGAACCTGTTCCGTGGACCAGAGGATTCTGCGGAAAAGCTCAAGGAGGAGCTTGCGGTCATACGTAGAGGGCTTCATCTTCTATTCTCTGCCTGAGGAGCTGATTCATGTGCTTTCTCAGTCTGACCACGTCGACCTTTTTCCCCAGGGCTTCCTCAAGCTTCTCCTTCAACCTGGCAAGAGCAAAAAGGTCCGGATTTTCCATCTCGACCACAATGTCGATATCGCTCTCCTCATCGCCTTCCCCACGGGCAAAGCTTCCGAAAAGCCCGATTTTTCGAATCTGGAATTCCCTTGCCAGCTCTTCCCTATGAGCTCTGAGAAAACCAAGAATGTCCTCTCTTTTCACCAGCACCACCCCTTTCTATTATACCGGGAATAACCCCCCAGGACTCGGGGAATCCGATCCCCTCTGGCTTTTGCGCCAGAAGCTCTTCGCAGCATCCTGAACACCATCTGTTGCTTCACTTGCGGCGACTGTGCCCTGGCAGGCATCGTCAAAGCCAGGGGGTGAGACGGCAGGCACCATCAACGACCATTTCCACGCCCTCCGGCCAAGATGCAGGACTCCCACACTGGCGCTGAAATTACACCATCTGCGGACATGTGCATTGCCCTGGTACCTTGCGGCCTTCTCAGTACCGGGCTATTCTGAAGCAAGACCGTACTTTTGCTTTTCCCCTGCTACTGCAAGCCTCGCTTTTGTTCCCTTTTTTGTCACTGCAAGCCCCGTTTTTCACCCTCCTTCTCTGTCACCGCAAGCTCGTAGTTTCGCTTGCGAAGCAGTCTCAGAGATTCCTCACCGCTTTACGGTTCGGAATGACTGATGAGGAGTGTCACTGCGGGCTTCGCTTTTTCGCTTAACGAAGCGGTCTCGCTTTCCGTCCCCAAGGCTGGTCATTGCGAGCTCGTCTTTCCGTTTGCAAGGCAATCTCAATGACGAGGTTGCTTCGGGGCTGCGCCCCTCGCAACGACGCACAAGGGGTCCCTGCGAGGTCGTCGTGTTGTCCTTTTCTTTGCCTGCGAGCTCGTCTTTTCGTCCTTTCCTCGGTCATTGCGAGCCTCGTTTTTTTCGTTTGGCGAAGCAATCTCGTGAGACTGCTTCGTCGCTCCGCTCCTCGTAGTGACAAAAAAGAGGTCCTCGCAGTGACCCCTGCCGTGTCACTGCGAGGTCGTATTTTCGTTTCCGAAGCAGTCTCACCTCTTTGCCCCAACAAGAGAGTGTCAGCTCAGGGATTGCTTCGCTTCGCTCGCAATGACTGACAAAAAGCGTCACTGCGAGGTCGTCGTTTCGCACCTTTTTTGTCACTGCGAGCCTCGTTTGTTCGCCCCCCATTTGTCACTGCGAGCCTCGCTCTTTCGCCTGGCGAAGCAGTCTCTGGGATTCCTCGCCGCTTCGCGGCTCGGAATGACCAAAGAAGAAAGGCTCGGAGTGACCGAAAAAGGAGTCACTGCGAGGTCGTAGTACCGTCTCCGAAGCAGTCTCGTCCTTCGGGCAGGTCATTGCGAGCTCGTCTTTCCGTTTGCAAAGCAATCTCAATGACGAGATTGCTTCGGGGGCTTCGCCCCTTGCAATGACGCACAAGAAGAGTCACCGCGAGGTCGTGGTTTCGCTTGCGAAGCAGTCTCCCCGGAAAACACAGGTCACCTCAAAGGAAGGGGAAACCCCGTGAGCGATGCCCCTAAAGCAGGAGAACCTCAGGGACCTTACCCCCGGCGAATTTCCGGGAAAAGGAGGGGAACTCCAGGGCGATGATGCTTCCTTCTTTGCTATAGTCAATCACCATCCCCGGCTCCTCAACGTACTCGCTGTAGGCCACCTGCTCCTCGGAAAACCGTATCTCGAGAAGGTCACCTTCCTTATCGTACAGAATCCTGATCATGCCCTTCCCTCGCTTTACGAAGCCTCCGGTCAAAGAAAGCGCTCACCAGCACGAATACCCCTTCTTCCTCCCATCTCCCAAGAACCCGCAGGAATCTCCCCTCGAATTCCCGAACGTAATGGATGAGCCCGGGGTCATTCTTGTCCTGCAGGATGAGCTCCGGCTCAAGGACGACAAGGCGTATCAGTTCCAGGGGTATATTCCGTTGCGAAAGCTTCTCCCGAGCATGAATGGTGAGCCGAATTTCCATCTCTCCCACAGCCCCATTATACTATATAACGCTTCCTCGAGGTTTCCGGTACCCTGCACCCCACTTCCTGTCACCATGGGTTGTCTTCCTCGTGTTCCCCCCGCCAATGCAAGGCCGCCGTTTCTCTCCTCAACTGCAAAGCTGCAGTTTCGTCCCTTTTCTTCGTCACCTTTGCGAGGTCGCATTTTTCGCTTCCGAAGCAGTCTCTTTCCTTTCCCTCACCCTGTGGAAGCACGAGAATGCTTCGCCTGCAGTGACAAAAGGGGCCACTTCGAAGTCGTGACTTTGCTCCTTTCCTCATTTCTCACGGATACAAGAAGGACTCCGACAGAAAGACCACACAGGAAGGCCGGGTGAGAAAGGCGCCCCTCCCCAACGTGTTACCGCGACTTTACCAAGCAGAGCTCAGGAAAAACCGAAACGGCCTCTTTGGATTATCAGCCCAGGAAGTAACTCTGGTAATCCGTTAGAGAAATCCCGGCTTCACGCAGGATTTTCCTCAAAAGACCTATCCCCAGAGTCTCACCCCTGTGAACGGGAACAACCACCATCTTCCCGGCGGCGTTCCTCAAAACGTGGTGACTCCCCTTCACCCTCACCACAGCAAAACCTCTATCCTGCAGGAATCGCAGGAGCTCTTCACCGGAAACCCTCGGAAACCTGGGGCTCACACCTTCACCTTCTGCACACCCACAAACTCGATAGGCGTTTCCGTCTCCTCTTCTCCCAGCGCCTCGAGGTAGGCTGCTATAGCTTCCCTGGTTCGTTCCATGAGCTCATCGAGAGTCCTCCCCTGGGAGTGGCAGCCGGGCAGCTCCACCACTGTAGACACAAACCAGCCGTCTTCGTCTTTCTCGATAACCACCGTGAACTCCCTCATGCCCCATCTCCTCTTTTTCGCTACTCAAATCGGTTATAGTCTACCACAGCTACCACCAGAGAGGTTCCCCACCCTGGACTGACCTTAGGAGCCTTGCCCTGAAGCTCCCCTGGGGAAGAGCAAGCCTTTACGTCACCCTGCATGTACTTCCGGGTTTTTCCGGGAAAACGGGATTGCTTCGCTTTGCTCGCAACAACGGAGAAAACGTCCATCGAGTTGCTTCGGGCCTTCGGCCCTCGCAATGACCAACAAAAAGCGTCACTGCGAGCTCGTAGTTTCGCTTGCGAAGCAGTCTCGTTTCCTGTAGCCCTGGGACCACTTCGTCACTCCGTTCCTCGCGGTGACAGAAAAGGAGGACTCGCAGTGACCTCCCGCTGGGTCACTGCGAGGTCGTATATTCGTTTCCGAAGCAGTCTTCTTTTCCCTTCGCTTCGTGGGAGTACGAGACTGCTTCGCTTCGCTCGCAGTGACAAAGTGAAGGGGTCACTGCGAGGTCGTCGTTTCGCCTCCGAAGCAGTCTCAATTGCGAGATTGCTTCGGGCCTTTGGCCCTCGCAATGACGAACAAAAAGGGTCATTGCGAGCCTCGTTTTTTCGCCCTTTCCTCGGTCATTGCGAGCCTCGTTTTTTTCGTTTGGCGAAGCAATCTCGTGAGACTGCTTCGTCGCTTTCGCTCCTCGCAGTGACAAAAAAGAGGTCCTCGCAGTGACCCCTGCCGTGTCACTGCGAGGTCGTATATTCGTCTCCGAAGCAGTCTCACCTTTTTGCCCCAACAAGAGAGTGTCAGCTCAGGGATTGCTTCGCTTCGCTCGCAATGACTGACAAAAAGCGTCACTGCAAGGTCGTCGTTTCGCACCTTTTTTGTCACTGCGAGCCTCGTTTGTTCGTCTGGCGAAGCAGTCTCAGAGGTTCCTCGCCGCTTCGCGGCTCGGAATGACCAAAGAAGAAGGGCTCGGAGTGACTGAAGAAGGAGTCACTGCGAGCTTGTAGTATCGTTTGCGAAGCAGTTTCCTTTTGGGAAACACGGATTCCGCCCCTCACTCTGTTCCCGAGGGTTCCTGCTCCTCACCCCAAATCCGCCACAAAGCAGGGCGCCGGATGCTGCTTCCCGCTGTGGACAGTCTCTCGAAAGCGAGAATGACTATTCACAAGCAACTCCTCCATAAAAACCGGAATCCAATCCCCGTAGCGGTGGCGCCTGGTTATCGGGCCGGGCATTCGGGGAAGTCCTCGAAACGCAGGGAAAAATTTTTGACTCTCCCTCTAAAGTTTTTCGGCTGCCATCCGATCCACAAGGATGGAAAGGGAATGAAAGGGCAAACCCTCCGAAAGGAGGGGGCGCAAAGCCACGGACCTAAGGCGCAGGAAGCGCTATGGTGGCCGGGCTGCCAAGTCCCGTTTTTGTTTTTCCACCTCTTTCTTCCCTTTCCAAACCACCCCAGAGGGGGGGAAGAGGTATGGCCAGAAAGTTCCTGTGTCTTACCTTCCTACTTTTCCTGGTACTCCTTTTCACAGGCTGTGCGACCATCGATCTTTCCACTCCCGCCCTTCCAGAGGAAGACTCCCTTGCAGCAGCCAGAACAGGTACAGGCACCCTTTCGGGAATTGTGAGGGACACGGCGGGGAAACGGCTAAAGAATGCCACCGTTGTGGTTGAGGGTACGGGCCTCTCTGCCACCACAAATACTTTTGGGAAATACCGGCTCACCAGAGTCCCCGCCGGGAAAATTACAGTAACGGCCTTCCTTGAGGGTTACACCCCGCAGCGGAAAACTGTAACGGTGCGAAGGAACACGACCGTCACGGTGAACTTCACCCTCACCCCGGAAAACCCTGGAAGCACTTCCCTCGCACAGCCTGCTCCCTCTCCTCAGGCCACAATCCCCGTGAATCTCCTCGTGACGTACGGCTGGGGGAAGAACAACGTGGTCCGCTGGAAGAACGGCACGGTCTACGTCTACGATGCCACCGGGGGCAACGGTACGGTGGACGTGGCAAGCCTCCTCAACGCCTGGAACGACATCACCGGAGGGGTGACAACCTTCCGCTTGAGCTCAAATCCCCAGAGCCCGGTGAAGATTTACTACGATGCCCAGAAGGTCACCGCTTTCGGCCCCGGGACCTGGGGAGTCACCTTTGTCTGGTGGTCGAACTACGAAATCATTAAAGCCGAGGTGGCCATCCTCCCCTGCGGGACCTACTACGGGGGGATGAACCTCTGCCCCAAACCCGAGCTCTACCTCCACGAACTGGGACACGTGGTGGGCTTTGGGGGACACACAAATGATGGCGGCGTGATGGACCCTGTCCCGTGGAGCACCAGTATAACCTCGACAGTACGGGAGATGCTCTTGGCGCTCTACAACCTCCCCATCGGGTATTCCCTCACCAAAGCTCCCGGAGTACCGAAGGATGGAATGGCGGTGATTCCATTGAGGTGGAGGGAGTGAACTCCCCTATGCCACAGTCTTGCAAGATAGAGGAAAGTATCACGATGGCAAGAGGCTCTTTGAGTTCCCACTCCCGTTGATGTCTAGGAGACAAGCCTCAAAAAAAACGTCTTTAACGATGGTGGAGACATCGCGGAGGAGAAGCTTTATCCTCTGG
>JAPWUU010000003.1 GCA_028275365.1 Candidatus Caldatribacterium sp. | reverse complement strand
GAAACAGTGGTGCAGCGCACTGGGTTAAAGAACCTGCACTTCGTCGATACGTACCTCATTCCCTGGGACTTCGCTCCAGAGGTCACCCGCTACCTTTCTGGTTCATGAGCACCTCAAGAAGTGCCACAATGTTCTCGCAGGGAATGTCTCGAGGGAGCGCATGAGACGGGGCAGCGATGTACCCTCCACCGTCCCCAAGCCTTGCCAGAATCTGACGGGTTTCCCTCCGGACTTCCTCAGGAGTCCCGAAGGGGAGGAGCCTCTGAATACTTATGCCACCCCAAAAAGCGAGTTTCCCCTGGTACTCCTCCTTGAGGGCAAAGATGTCCATCACCTCGGGCTGGAAGGGATTGAAGACGTGGAGTCCGATCTCCACAAGATCAGGAAAGATTTCCTGAACTTTCCCGCAGCAGTGGAGGAAAGCCTTCTTCCCCTTTTTCCGGACAAGAGCAATCATCGCGGCCATGCGAGGTTTGATGTACTTCCGCCAGAGCTTCGGCCCCATGATGAGCCCACCCTGCCATCCCCAGTCATCCCCAAAGAGAACCCCATCAAGTCCAAGGTCCAGAGCTCGATCGATGACTTCAAGGTGGAAAGAGGTGATGGCATCGAGCAAGTCCTCGACAAAGTCCTGGTGCATGACCATATCGCTCAAGAATTCCTCCATCCCTCTGAGGCTCCAGGCCCGCTCAAAAAGCGTATACGTCTCCCGCAAAAGCTTGAAAGTGTCCTTGTGCTGCTCAACAAACCCGGGGATATGGGCGTACCGCAGAGGATCGGTGGGATCCGGAAAGCGGTACCCCGAAAGACTCGGGCGCGAGAGCACCGGTGTGGGATTCCCGATATCCGGGTCAACGGTACGATTCCACACCACCCCCCACTCGTCCTGGACAAATCCTGGAGCCACCTCCCGAAGACCCGAAGGGGGAATAGCCTTCACGTAGACAAGATGGTTTCCAAGCTTTCCCAGAAAGTCCGGATCCGAAAGGTACGCTGACATTTTCTCCCGCGCCGGTATGGTAAAGTCAACCTGGTAAGGGACAATGTCTGTACCCGCAAAGGCCAGAGCGTGGAGAACCCGTTCTCTTGGTGTCATAGAGAACCTCCTCCCCGGGCGACGACCTCGATATCGATGGTGGGCTTCTCCTGGTACACCTGGCCAAGGTTGAGCTCCTGCTTCCATACCGTATCCTTCTCTAAAGTCCCATCGACGTAACTGAGGATCTCCCCGGGCATATAGGCTTTGAGCGTCAGCACTATGGACCCAAGGAAAGGCTTGACCTTGGAAGCCCCAAGGGCGTTCAGCGCACTCTCAAGGTCTTCTCCCTTGAGATGGGCTTCAAGAATTACCAGGTCCTGGTCCCTGTACAGCCGGGCCGACTTCCCGAGGAACTGCTCAGTGAACTCCCTTGCCTTTTCTTCATCGGGAAAGCGCCATTCCCAAGCCACCACATAGGGAGAAGCATCCTCCCGAGTTTGCAGGACGACGTATTTTTGCTCCTCAGGGGGGAGCTTTCTGTACTCTCCCGAAGCCGCCTGTTTCAGCTGGGCAAAGACCGTGTAATCCTTGACGTACACTGCAATGCGAGCCCGAGGAATAGTCGCGTCCTGAGCCACCTGGATGGCCAGCTCCACCCGAGCACAACCTCCAAGGATCCCCGCAAGGACAACAAAAACAAGCACTGCAAAAATCCTTCCTGAGCGCATTGCCATGACCTCCCGGAATAATTGCTCCACGCACCATGTTACAGTACCTCAAAGAAATCCTCAAGCGGGGTGAAGCACATGGCCAGAGTAGAACTCACTGCCCAGCGTGGGAAAATCGAAGCCCGTATCGGAGAGGACACCATTTTCTTCAAAAGTAGCGGTGCTGAAAGCGAGATTGGCCACTGGCCAACGGAGTACATCCTCGCCGCCCTGGGAAGCTGCTTCTCCGGAACGGTCTTTTCCTATGCCAGAACCAAGGGTTTCCCTTTGGAGAAAGTCATGGTTGCCCTTGAGGGGGAGGTGGTTTCAGGACCCTCGCGAATAGCCTCCATCACTATGGAGGTGGAGTTCCTCGGGAATCTCACCCGGGCTGAAAAAGAGCAGCTCCTTGCCGTGGGAGAGCGAGCCTGCACGGTGATGAACACCCTGAGAAGAGGAGTTGAAACCATCACCACCCGTCTCAGGGACTAAGACCCAGGATCCTTTGGAGTTCTCGGGCATTCTGCACGGCGAAACCCTGATAGTCGTTGTCAAAGTAACAGTAGACTTCCCCCATCCTGCTAAAGGAGCGGATTTTCTCTGCCCAGGATTCGAGCTCCTTTCTATCGTAACAGTGGGTGTAGAGATTTCGAGAGCCATGGAGGCGGAAGTATACAAAGGAAGCCGTAACCACCTCGGCATAGGGGAAAAAGGGAGTATCGGCGAAGCAGAGGGCAATGTTGTGCCTGTGGAGGAGGTCATACACCTCCTCGCAGAAGAAGCTCGGGTGACGGAATTCAAAAACATACCGGAAATGAGGAGCAAGGTGAGCCACAAAAGCCGCAAAAACTTCCCTGTGGAAGGTGAAGCGAGGGGGAAACTGGAAAAGGAGAGGTCCACACTTTTCCCTAAGAAGCTCAACCCGCCGGAAGAACTGTACAAGGGGCTCCTCGACGTCCCTGAGCTTCTTCACGTGGGTGATGTACCGGCTGGCCTTCACTGCAAAGAGGAACGAGGGTGGAGTCTCCGTATACCACCTTGTGAAGGCTGTTTCCTTAGGGAGGTGGTAGAAGGAAGCATTGATTTCCACGGTATCAAAAAGGGTGGCGTAGAAAGCGAGCCATGCCCTTTTGGGGAGATTCTCGGGATACACCACACCTTTCCAGTGATCGTATATCCACCCTGAGGTCCCGATGCGAACGGTCACCAGTACCGCCCACCTTCCTGAGGGTCGAGACCGGCCCGAAGAAAAAGCGGAGCGAGGTGATTCGTGGGACCAAATCCTCCCCCAAGGGGCAGGGCATGGGCAATCACGAGTTCCATATACCGCCTGGCCTCGGCAACAGCCTCTTTCATCGTGTACCCAAGAGCAAGGAGTGCACAGATAGCAGCCGAGTACGTGCATCCTGTGCCGTGGGTATTGGGAGTCTCAATGCGAGGGCCCGAAAAGTACGTGAAATCCTTCCCGTCAAAGAGCACATCGGTAACCTCGTTCCCCGGAAGATGCCCTCCCTTAACGAGGACGTACCGCGGGCCTTTTTCCCTGATACGCCGGGCGGCATCTTCCATATCCCTGAGGCTCTGCACCGGGAATCCAGCAAGCACTGAGGCCTCTTCGAGATTCGGCGTAACCACATGAGCAAGAGGAAGGAGCTCCTGAACCAGTGCCTGGACGGCTCTCTCTTCAAGGAGCATCACTTTACTTTTGGCCACCATGACGGGGTCCACCACGAGGTACTCAACAGGCCACTTACAGAGCGCCTGCACCACGGCTCTGATGATGTCCTCACTAAAGAGCATGCCGGTTTTCGCTGCATCGACTCCGATGTCCTCCATAACGCTTGCGATTTGTCGCGCGACCATCGATGGAGGCAGGGGAAAAATGGCGTCCACTCCTTTTGTGTTTTGAGCCGTCACAGCGGTAATAGCGGTCATTCCATAGACGCCAAAGGCACAGAAGGTTTTCAAATCGGCCTGAATGCCCGCCCCTCCACCCGAATCGGACCCAGCAATGGTCAGCACTCGTCGCATGTTCCCTTACTCCTTCCTGCTGAAATGATTGAAACCCCGGAGAACAAGGGGAATGAGGGCGTCCTCCCTCCTCAAATACACGCCCGTCCCCTGAACGATTTCTCCCACCCGGTGGACTGGAAGACCAAACCTCTGGGGAATTTCCTCCTGAATTTCCTCTCCCCGGTGGGGAGGAACGGTGAAAAGGAGCTCGAAATCCTCGCCTCCCCGGAGGACAAATTCCCGGGGATCACAACCCTCCTCTTCACAGAACTGAGCAAGAAGGGGCGATATAGGAAGCGCGTCCTCGTAGAGAATGGCCCCTACGTGGCTCTCTTCAAGAATATGCCCAAGATCCTGGAGTACACCATCAGAGACGTCAATGAGGGCAATCCGCTCTCCGAGCGCCCCAAGAAACCTCCCAACGTCAAGGCGGGGTGAAGCGGCAAAGAACCGTTGCCAGAGACCGCGGTATTGCTCCTTGAGCATCTTTCTCTCTGCAAGGATAAGCCCTGCTTTCGCCTCTCCAGGGTACCCGGTGACAAAAATCCAGTCTCCCGGGCGGGCGTTGCCCCGCAAGAGGAGCGGTCGATCCCGCTCCACTTCCCCAAGGAGCACAAGGTCAAGCACTGCTGGCCCATCAGTCCGGGCAAGATTTCCTCCGACCACCTCGACCCCATGCCGGGAGGCTTCCTCCCGAACACCCTGAAGGACTTCGTTGAGCCAGGCAAAGGGGGTATCCTCTCGAAGGGCAAAGGAGAGCAGGGCATGCCGGGGAATGCCACCCATGGCTGCAATATCGCTGAGGTTCGCCACAAGGAGGCGCCGGCCGACAAAAAATGGAGGAATAAGGGTCACCCGGAAGTGCACACCCTCAACCTGGCTATCCACGGTTGCAAGGAGCCAGAACCCTTCCCTCCCCGGGAGGACGGCGCAGTCATCGCCGATACCCAAGGGAGCAGTGGAGGGGAAAACATTACGGATACGGGCAATCAGGCCGAATTCTCCAAGGTCACGGAGCTCCATGGTACTGCCTCCGAAAGGCATCGATTTTCTTCCGAAAGGCACAGGCGGCATCCCGCACCGAGGGCGCCCCAACCACAGCCGACACCACCGCCACCCCATCAACACCTGTAGCCAGGACCGCTTCAAGGTTCTCCAGAGTAATGCCCCCAATGGCCACCACGGGAATGCTTACGGCTTTTTTGATTTCCCGAAGACGTTCAAGACCGATAGGTGCTCCTGCGTCCCTTTTTGTCGTTGTGGGAAAGACCGTTCCCACTCCCAGATAATGGGCTCCAAGGTGCTCTGCCCGCTGCGCTTCTTCCACAGTGTCACAGGAGTACCCCAAGATGAGATGAGGAGCAATACGCCGGGCGTATTCAAGAGGCATGTCGTCCGGCCCAAGATGCACTCCGTCGGCGTCACTAGCCAAGGCGATGTCCAGCCGGTCGTTCACGATGAAGAGGACCCCGTGGCGTCGTGTGCAGTCCCGAAGAAGCAGGGCTTCCTCGAGGAATTCTCTTGTGGAAACCTCTTTCTCCCGAAGCTGTATGACGGAAGCCCCTCCCGCAATGGCCTCCTCAACCACCTCGAGATTCTTGCGCTTTTGAATCCTTCGGTCCGTAATGACGTACAGCGAGAAATCCTTCACTGGAGCACCTCAAAAGAGAGATTCCTGGCAAAATCGTCTTCTGAGAGTGAGTACATCACATCGAAAAGCCGCATACAGAAACTCCCGGGACCCTGGGAATCACGAGCTGCCCTTTCTGCACAGACCCCCAAAAACCCTAAAGCCCCAAGTGAAGCTAAAAGCGCATCGTTTTCCACCGCCGCAAATGCCCCACACAGAGAGGTCGCCATACACCCGGTCCCAGTCACCCGGGTCAACAGGGGATGGCCGTTGTGGACGGCAACAACCCTTTCTCCATCGCTCACGTAATCCACTGCACCAGTAATCGCTGCGGTGACCCCAAATCTCAAGGCTATTTCCCGGGCCAGAAATGCTCGGTTCTCCGCCTCTCCTTCGGACTCCACTCCCCGCTCGTGGGAGGGACAACCAAGGAGAGCGCATGCCTCAGCGGCGTTTGCCCGCACAATGGTCACACGAACGCGGTCAAGGAGAAGAAGCGAGGCCTCCTTTCGGAAGCGTGTGGCTCCCGCCCCTACCGGGTCGAGGATAACAGGGATACCCAGGGCATTAGCCCTCTTCCCCGCAAGGAGTGCGCTCTCGATGACGCTTTCTGTAGGAGTCCCGAGGTTCAGTACCAGTGCCTCTGCGCTTGTAACCATCTCCTCGACTTCTTCCCGGGCGTAAGCCATGACCGGTAAAGCTCCCAAAGCGAGCATCGTGTTCGCGTTGTCATTGGCCACAACGATATTGGTGATATGGTGCACCAGAGGCCGCCTCTGGCGAATCCGTGCCAGGATCTCCGCACATCTTCCTCCTAACTCCATGTACCTTTCCTCCTCCGCCAGGCCCAGTAGAGCCCTCCTGCAGCAAGAAAGCTCGGAACAGAGGCACCGAAACCGGGGAAAACCTTCAGGAAAAGGGCATAAACCCCCACGCCCAGAATCCAGGAGACCAGAGCCTCCCAGACAATCGGTGGACACCTGTCGTAGAGTTCTTCGGGTTGTACCTTCTGTCTGCGGATCACGAAGTAATCCACAAGGACAACGCCAAAAAGGGGGATGAATACCGCACCAATGAGAAAGAGGAAACTCTCATACCGTTCCATGGGGAAGACAAGGGCGAGAAGTGTCCCCAGCACCCCGAAAAGGACTACCGTTACTTTCTGCCGAAGGCGAGGGAGTACGTTGAGCAGAGACACCGCAGCCGAGTAAATGTCGAGAAACGTTGTGGTGAAGGTGGAAAAGAGCACAATCGCAAATGCTACAGAACCAAGACCAAGCACCACCATAGCCGGGAGAGGGTCGGTCCGTCCCGTGGTCAGAGCACTCACAAGTCCCACAGCGTACATCCAGGAACTCGCCACAAAATACCCCCACCAGGTACCCCAGAAAGCCCCCCGGGTGTTGCGGGCAAAGCGGGTGTAGTCGGCCACAAGGGGGAGCCAGGAAATCGGCATAGCCACTACCAGGTCAAACCCTGCTCCCCAGGGTAAAGACCCTTCCCCCTGGAGTCGCAAGAGTTCACCAAGGGAAACCTGCCGCAATGCCACGAACGTCATAACTCCGGAAAGCCCGGCCAGGGCAATCACGGCTACACGTTCCATCCACTTCCACCAGGGGGTTTCAAGAAAGGCCCAGAACGTGCTCACGAGACCAGCAACGAAGAGCAAAAGCCGGGGGGAGGAAAACCCAAAGAGCGCTCGGAGAATCTCGTCTCCCGCCCGGGCACAGATCATCACCATAATGGCAGTCCAGCCGATGAGCTGAAGAATGTTGAGGAAAGACGCCAGATACGATCCCCACTTCCCGAAGGCAAGCCGCACCGAGACCATGGCAGGAACCCCAAGTTCACTCCCCAGGATTCCTCCAAGGGCGAAAGGTGTATTCCCCACCACATGCCCCAGAAGGATAGCCAGCATTCCACCCACAAAACCCAAGGGGGCGAGAATGCCTCCCGCCCAGACTTCCGATATCGCCACGGCTGCTCCGGCCCAGAGGAGGAAGAGGTCAAACCCCAAGAGGTGCCGTTGTTCCCTGGGGATGGGTTGCACATCGTTTAGCATCGCTTTGAAACCTCCTCACAAAAGAGTGCGTCGTGGACAGTTCTTCGCAGAACCCGGAGAACTACAACGCCCAGAATGCTTCCCGGAATACTGCTCGCAAAGAAAGCGGCCTGGAAAAAGAGAAGCGTCCCCGTCTTCCCCACAAGCGGAGCCACCAGGTACGCGCTGAGAAAAGCACCAACAATTCCCGTTCCTATGGGCTCGAAAAACCCTGCAATATCTCTGCGCCAGAGGCGATATACGAGACCAACCACAAGGGCTCCGGGAATACCTCCCGGGAGGGCGAAAACCGTCCCCGTTCCAAGGAGTATGCGAATGATCCCGGCTATTCCCGCTGCCAGTGCCCCGTACCAGGGCCCGATGGTGATGCCTGCCAGGACGTTAATGGCGTGCTGGAAAGGGAAGACCTTCGCAGGACCAACAGGAACATGGAAACCTGACGCCACAACAGCCAAAGCGGCAAAAAGTCCCGCATACAGGAGTTTTCGCAAATGTCCTCCCTGCATGTTCCCCACCTCCAAAAAAAAGCCACTTGCCAGGTCGGCAAGTGGCTCAAAATTCACCAACTCCCTCCGCTGGCATTACCCAGATCAGGTTCAAAGGGTCGAGAGCTTGCGCTCTCCTCTCAGCCCCGCGTTATGGAGCTCCCCCGGTTTTTGTTCTTCACTTTTTCCCTATTATACCCTACCTGTCAACCCCCAACGTTCACCACAACCTTGATGGATTCGGCCTTGTGCTCATGGGCGAAAAGCAGAGCCTCCTGAGTCTTCTCCAGAGGAAAGCGATGGGTGATGAGCGTTGCGAGATTCACCCGACGGGCGTTGAGAAGGTCCACACAGCCTTTGTACATGTTGGCGTACCGGAAAACCCCCAGGATATCGAGCTCTTTATCGAGAATCCTGATGACGCCAAAATCGAAATGCGTTTTTGAGGGCAAACCCACAAGGACAACTTTGCCACCCCGTCTGGCCACTTCCACGGAAAGCTGTGCCGTCTGAACGCTCCCAGCAGTTTCAAAAACAAGATCAGCTCCCCTTCCCCGGGTAAAGGCACGAACCTCCTCTTCCACATTTTCTTTTGCGGCATTCAGGACGAGTCGCGCTCCGAGTTCCCGGGCCTTCTCAAGCCGTTTCTCCACAACGTCCACCGCGATAATCTCGGTAACGCCTCTTGAGAGCAACGCCTGTAAAGTCACAAGACCAATCGGGCCACTTCCGAGAACAAGTGCCACATCCCCAGGCTTTGCCTGTGCCCGATGCACGGCATACATACCCACCGCCAGGGGCTCCACAAGCGCCGCCTCCTCGAAACCCACCGAGGAGTCTACAGGATAGGTGAAGTTCGCGGAGTGCACGACGTACTCACAGAAAGTCCCGTTCACCGGTGGTGTGGCCCAAAAAACCACCTCGGGACAGAGGTTATACCTCCCCTGGCGGCAAAAATCGCACTTACCACAGGGAATACCCGGCTCCATGGTCACCCGGTCCCCAGGCTTAAGATGCGTTACTCCTTTCCCCACTTCCACAACCTCTCCCGAACACTCATGACCCAGGATGAACGGGGGCTGGACCACGAAATCGCCGATACGACCCTCCACAAAGTAGTGAACATCCGAACCGCACACCCCGACACTCCGGATGCGAACGAGAACCTCCCCTTCCTTCGGAATAGGAATGGGAAGCTCTTCGATCTCGATATGCCGTATACCCTTCATCACCGCGGCTTTCATCGTTTGTCCCATAGAGAAACCCCCTTTACGATGCAACTTCTATGATTTTCTGCACCAGAAAAGCCTCCGGGACGGCCCCCTCTAAGGCAACGGTTTCGTTCAGGATGATTTTCGGAACCGCTCGTACGCCGTAGCGGTATGCCAGGTGAGGAAACTCGAGAATTTCCACCATGCTGGAGGAAACCCGATCGCTCTCGAAGGCCATTTTGTGAGCCAGGACAACTGCCTGAGGGCAGAAAGGACAGGTTGGCGTCACAAACACCTGAAGGGTGACGTCCTTCGTCAGTGCCTTCAGGAAGGCCTTGGTGTCTTCCGAGAGGTCTGTAGTTCTCTGTGAGACAAAGACCAGGGTTTCGATAAACCCTGAAAACTCGTAACCCGAAGGAATACCGAAGAACCGAATACCGTAATCCCTCTCCCCTTCAACGGTGAATGCCGGGATCTTGTCAATACGGAAAGCGGCTGCAACTTCCCGATCCAGAACAAAGTTGTGCACTTCAAGGCGCAGAAGCGGTGAGAGACGAACAACTTCCTCAAGGAGCATCCGCACCTCGCGGCATGTCTCGCACTCAAGCTCCTGCGTGAAGAAGCGGAGCGTGACCGGGTGAAGAAGGTGCTCCGCAAGGTACGTCTCAAGCGTCCTGCGATCCTTGTCCTCAAGCAATGCCATGTGCTCTCCCTCCTATCCAAAAAGGCTTTCAAATTTCCGCTGAAAACCGGGGAGGCTTTCAACATCTCCTCCGGGACAACGCTCCGCAAAGCGGAGCACACCATGCGCATCGATGAGCATCACCGCCCACTCCGCAAGGCCACTGGCCCCAAGAACCCCAAAGGCCTTGGTGACCTCGAGAAAGACGTCGCTATAAAGAGGAAAAGCAAGCTGGAGACGGCGCTGGAGCTCCTGGTGGGTAAAGATGCTCTCGGTGCTGATACCTATAAAGAGCCCTCCTTTCCTCTCCACCCTTTCCGCCAACCCGTTGTACCGGGGGAGGAAAGTCATCCCCCGGGGGCTAAAACCGGAATCAAAAAAGAGCACTAAAGCCGGTTTCCCCCGAAGGAGCTGGGCGAGGGAGAGCATGTTTCCTGTCCCATCGATAAGCCACCCATCGGGATGGGGCTCGTTCAGGCGGGGCCGGCTCCGCCAGAGAAAAGCCAGGACCTCACGCATAAAGAGAGGAAGTTCATTCGGCCCACGAGCGGTGATAATGTTCCCGTCCACCACCACTGGTGCGTCAACAAATTCCCCGCCGGCATTATTGATGTCGTCCCGAAGCGAGATGAGCCCGGCAATCCTTTTTCCCCGGACGATGTCCGCCGAGATGAGGACCCAGGGCCCTCGGGAAAGCGCTCCAATCAGTTTTCCCTGTTGGTACATCTCCCGCACCAGGTTCGTGACCACCGGAAGCCGACGAAGGTAATCAGGAGCAAACCCTCCAGGAATGATGATGCCGTCGAAGTCCTTCGGGGACACGGAAGAAGTGACCATCTCGGCCTTGGCGGGAAAACCATGACGCCCAAGGAAGGTTTCCTCAATTCCAGGCCCCACAAGCTTTGCTTCCACCCCTTCTTCCCGAAGCCGCAAGAGGGGATACCAGAGCTCCAGTTCCTGGTACTGATTCTCCACAAGGATAACGATGCGTCGATGGACCATGGCTATACTGCCTCCCCGGTAAGTTCCTCCTTAAGTTTTACCAGACGAAGGAAGTGCCGTTTCTCCTCGGCAATGACCTCCTCAACCCAGCCTTGTTTCTCCCGGGGGACAAAGGGCAAAAACCCCTGGTAGAAAAGAATGCTCTCTTTTTCCACCTGAATGCCAAGGCCAAGGGCCTCGGAAAAACCCATCTTTTCCACCGAAACTTCCTCCTTGAGAACCCTGGAAAGCACTCCAGTCTCCACAATGGACCCCAGGTACTGGGAGACCTCGCCATTCACATCGACAACGGTCTCTCCCGTCTCCTCAAGGAGCCTGGTGAAGGTCTCAAGGTGCTGTCGTTCCTCATCGGCGAGGAACTGGAACATCCTTTTCCCATCCTCCCGGGTTGCTCTGGATTTCAGGTGCTCGTAGAAGGCTATGCCTTTTCGCTCAAGCTCTACAGCCATGCTGAGAACCTCCGAAGGGGCAAACCGAAATGCCACCGGTACCACCTCCTCTCGTGTGTTTCCTATTGTACCAGATTCTCTCTCAGGTATAATGGAAGTGGTGATGGCTGTGGGCGAAGTACGACCTCCTCAACCGGTAAAGCTTTTCATCGCCACGCTCTACGAAGACCCCAAGGTGCTCGTGCACCTTCTCCCTCGCTTGACCGAACGCCTTGGGGACATTGAATGGCAGAGCGATCCCATTCCCTTTACGTACACTGACTACTATCGCGACATTGGGGAACGGCTCCTTCGGGTTTTCCTTGTTTTCCGGGAACTTGTGGATCCTGGAATTCTCCCTGAAGTCAAGCTTTTCACCAACGAGCTTGAAAAATCCACAGCAGATGCTACGCACCCCCGTCGTATCAACCTCGACCCCGGGTACTTCGACGGGGGGAAGATTGTCCTCGCCACGACCAAAAACTTCTCCCACCGGGTGTACATTGGGCGAGGTATTTACGCTGAGGCCACCATCAAATGGGAGAAGGGTGACTTCCGTCCTTTCCCCTACACGTACCCCGACTACCAGAGCGAAGCTTACCGACCAGTCTTGCGGAAGATCCGCGAGCTCTATCGGGCTTCCCTCAACGCTCTGTCTTCGAATCCAAAGAGCGCCTGATAGAGCGGATGAGACTGGAGAAGTGCTTCGTGAGTCCCCTCCCCCTGGACCTCCCCATCGGCGATAAGGACAATGCGGTCCAGGTCTTTCACCATCCGCAGGGAGTGCGCAACAATGATGACGGTTTTGTCCTCCTCAATCTGAGCGATGGTCTCAAGAATGTACCGCTCCGACTCAGGATCGAGATTCGACGTTGCTTCATCGAAAACCAGGATGGGGGAATTTTTGAGGAAGGCCCGGGCAATAGCGATTCGCTGCCTCTGACCCCCCGATAAGCGGCATCCTCCTTCCCCCACGTCGGTATCGTATCCGTGCTCAAGCTGCATGATGAACTCATGGGCTCGGGCTTTTCGGGAAGCCTTCTGGATATCCTCCTCAGAAGCATTGAGATTCCCGTAAAGGATATTCTCCCGAACCGTCCCCCCGAGAACCAGCGCATCCTGAAGCACCACACCGATGAGGCTCCGGAGTGATGAGAGCTTAATTTTCCGTATATCTATCCCGTCGATCTCAATGCAACCCTCATCAGGGTCGTAGAAACGCAGAAGGAGGTTGATGATGGTGGTTTTCCCGGCGCCACTTGGGCCGACAATGCCCACTCTTTCCCCCTTGCAGATGTCCAGAGAAAAGTTCTTGAGAATCTTCTCGCCTTTGTAGGAGAAAGAAACGTTGCGGAAAGAAATGCGCTCTCTGAACTCCCGGAGTTCCACGCCCTCGTCATCCTCGGCAACAAAAGGTGCGGTGTCAAGGAATTCAAAAATCCGCTCTAGCGAAGCGAGACCCTGCTGGAAAAGCTGGAAACCTGAAGAGAAGCGAGAGAGGGGAGAAGAAGCGATAACGAGATATCCCAAAAAGGCGATGAGCTGCCCGGGGGTGAGGAAGCCCCTGATAACCTCACGTCCTCCGTACCAGATGACCGCTGTAACACCACAGGAAGCCACAAGTTCAACGAGGGGATTGAAGAGTGCTCTGGCTTTTGCCTGCTTCATGGCAAGGTAGAAGTTCATTTCATTTTCCCGCTCGAACTTCTCCACCTCGTAGTGACCGCTGACGTAGGACTGAATGACCTTGATGCCCGTCACCGTCCGCTCCACAAGGGAGGTCAGAGCAGCCACCCTACTTTGGAGAAGGTGGGAAAACCCCCGGATGCGCTTCCCCAGAATATCCACGCAAAGACCGACCAGAGGGAAAACGACAACCGAGAGCAGTGCCAGTTTCCAGTGGATGAAAAAGAGGAACACTACAGAACCCAAAAAGAGCAAAAGGTCCATGAGCATCGTCACAAGGGCGCTGGAGAAAAAATTCTGCAAAACGGCAATATCACTGGTCATCCGGGAGATGATCTCCCCCGGTGGGTTCTCCTGAAAAAAGGCCACGGAGAGATGGTGCAGGTGTTGGTAGAGCTCGGAGCGGAGCCGGGTGATAACTCGAAAGCCGGCAAGGGAAACCCAGAAGCTCTGGACATAGGATGCTACACCTTTGACGAAGAAAATCCCCACAATCCCCAGGGCGATGAACACTAAAAGTCGCAGATCCTTCTCAAGGAGGGCCCGGTCGATGGTTTTCTCCACAAGCCAGGGTAGGGCAAGGTTCAGCAAGGCACCAAGAAACGCCAAAAGCAGAGCACCAAGGATGTACCTCCAGTACGGCACAAGGTAATGAAAAAGCCTCACAAGATGCCTTTGACGTTCAGCCATAGAGCTCCTCCACAACGAGTCCCACGAGTTTCTCCACCGCTTGGGATGGAAAGAGCTCTTCCGGAAAATCCGGTGCCTCCTGCCCAAGGAGCCGAAGGGTTTCCTGGAGAACTCTCTCTATGGTAATCTCTCCCCGAAGCTCCGGAAACACCGCTTTCCTCAGGATTTGGTTCGGCAAGCTCAGGAATCTTGAAGAACGAATCATTCTCCTCAGAATCCACCGCTTTACTATTTTACCCCAAAGGGGCATTCTCCCCAAGAACTCTCCAGCACCCATCACCGGAACCCTGCTTGCCGCTTCCTGAAAGAAGGGTACAAGGACAAGACCCCGTCTCTTCCGGTATAGCACTTCGAGGTTACTCGATCCAGGAACCATAAAGACCAGGTCCGAGGCGGCAATGAGGCTTGAGGTTTCGCCAAAAAAGGGGAGGAAACGTTCTGAGAGCTCCTGAAAGAAGGGGACATCCCCAGGAGTATAGTAGGAGGGAAAGGCCACAAGGAAGAGGCCTTGCGGGAAGAAGAGGGAGAGAGCCTCTGCGCAACGGAGGAAGAAGGGCACAAGATACTGGTAAGCGAAGGAGCGACTCCCCGGAAGGAAGAGGAAACGTGGGAATCCTGGAGGCAGAGTCAGAGTCCCCACAGAACGTTCTACAAAGGACCGCAGGAGATCCCCAACAAAAAACTTCTTCACGAAGGACGCCCGGTGGAAATCCTCCTGGAAACGAGCAAGGTAGACGTCAACACCAGGGGACCGACGAGGATACCCATCGTACACCCAGAGAGGGTAACGACTCCGGAATTTGAGAAGGCGCGCGTAGAAGAGGTCCCCTCCAAGGAAAAGCACAAGACCCCGGGGTGGAAAGGCAACCCGATCCCCTCCAAAGCAGAACCACACTGTCTCTTGGGGGTTGAAAACCCTCTCAACCAGAGGAAGATCCTGAATCACCACTTCTTCTTTCCCAGAGCGGAACTGACATGGAGGGGTGAAAACCCAGACACGAGGAGGGACAACGATTTTCTCCAGTTCCTCAAGGAAAGGGGAAAGCCAGAAGGCAACCTCTCCAGGGCTATTCACAGTGACAAGGAGGAGTGGCCTATTCAAGGTACCGCGACACCACTTCGGCAACGTGATCAAAAGTCCGCCCGTCCCCGAGTTGAACGGCGATCTCTTCGGCCCACCCTTTCGCCTTCCCGGGCAGGGAGGAATCGGCAAGCAACCTCTCCATGGTTTTGAAAAGCTCCGTGGGGGTAAACCTCCTCTGGACGAGTTCTGGGGCAATTTCCCGCCCGAGCAGGATGTTTGGAAGGCCAATGAAGGGAGCCCGAAACAGAAGGCATCCCAGAAGAAACGTTCCCCACGAAGTCCGGTACACAATAATCTGGGGGATACCTCCTAAAGCAACCTCAAGCGTCACAGTTCCAGATGACGACACCGCAAGCACCGTGTCCTCAAAAAGCGGGTACAAATCCTTTCGGTCCACAACCTGAACGGGAAAAGGGGTCCGTCCTGTCTCAAGAAGCGGACGAAGCGAAGGAGAGGCGGCAACAAGCACCAGACGGTACCTTAAGAAACGTCCGCCGTATTCGGAGAGAAGCCCCCGCAAAACGGGGAGGAACGATAAAACCTCGTTCCGCCGGCTTCCGGGAAGAAAGAGAATGGTTTGAGGATTTGGACCTCTCTGAGGGATTTTCCCCCACCACGCCCCAAGAGGATGCCCCACCCAGCTGACACGGGCCCTGCCTCCTGCAAAGTACTTTCCCTCCCAAGGGAAAAGATGCAGAATATGGTCGGCGTACCGTGCGAGGAATTTCCCCCGCCATCTCCCCCAGGCCCATACTTGCGGAGGGGCAAAGTACACAACCGGTATGCTTTCCCTGGCACAGAGGCGCACCAGGCGGAGGTTAAAACCCGGATTATCGATGGCTAAAAGCACCGAAGGCTTCTCTTTCCTCAAAAACGCAGAGACCTCACGCCAGGTTTTCTTCCAGAAAGAGAATGCCCGAAGGGCCTCTGCAAGCCCCACCGTTGACTGGGAAACCGTATCGACAAGGAGATGGGCACCCGCCTTTCTGCTCTCTTCTCCTCCCAGGGCCACAACCTCTACCCCTGGCCTGCGTTCTCGAAGAAGAAGGATAACCTGCGATGCCCAGAGATCCCCAGATATATCGCCACAGGAAAGCAAAAGGCTCTTCCTCACAGGGTAATCCCCAAGACGGTCACCCCGGACCGCTTCGAGAGCTCCTGAACCTCTTCCTGGTCCACAAGAAGCGTCCGGCCACTTTCCAGGGCAAGAACCCTTCCTCCACCTTCAACGAGAAGGCGAACGGTTTCAGCGCCAACCGTGGGAATGTCAATGAAAAAGTCCTGGTTGCTTCGCGCCACCTTCACCACCACCCCTCCTCGAGCCAGTGCTAATCCCCTCCGGATAGTCTCATCGGTACCCTCTGCTCCTTCAAGGGCTACAATCGTTCCCCGCTTCACCACCACCGTCTGGCCAATTTCCTCATCAGCCAGGAACCGGGCAATCCTCAAACCATAACGGATGTCATGCCATTCTTCTTCAGTAGGCAGGGGCCCGCAGAATACCCCTTCCCGGGTGATCCACTTCCTGAGAAAATTCACGGGGGAAAGCACCTGCACGTGTTGCTTTTGGAAAAACTCCAGGAATTTCCCGAGAATATCCCGGTCCCGAAGGCTCTGACACGCGGAGAAAAATTCTGCTCCGGAGGCATCCGTAGCCCCAAAAGCAAAAACGTGAGCCTTGGGAACCTTCCCTGCACAGCAGACTGCATAAGGTTGCTCCTTCGTAAGGATCTCCGCTAGCTTTCTCAGGGAGAAATGCTCCAGAAGGTATTCCGGAAAAAGCCGGGGATGCAACCGCAAAAGACGGCAGGATACGGTGATGACCTGAAAGGCACGAGATGCCTCCTCCTTCACCAGAACCGGCAGAATTCCTTCACCAGCCAGAAGGAGTATCCTCAAAGTCGCAGGCCTCCTCCCTCACCCAGCGAGTGATGCCCCGTCTGGTTTGCAGCAGGAAAGTGAGAATCTCCTCCACCACCTCCTGGTCAAAACCTTTTTCCCGAATCTCCTCCATAGCCCTTCGAAGGGGCAAGCCACTGCGAAAAAGGAAACGATACACCTGAGCGATACTCTCTCGCTTCTTCTGAGGAATTCCTCTTCGTCGCATGCCAACCCTGTTGAGCCCGAAAATCCTCGCCGGATGACCGTCAGCGAGCACATAGGGAGGAATGTCCATAACGACTTTGGAAAGCCCTCCAATCATGGCGAGTTTGCCAATCCGCACGAACTGATGAACTCCCACAAAACCGCTGAGCGTCGCCCAGTCCTCAACGGTGACGTACCCGGCAAGGCTTGCTCCATTGGCCATCGTTACTCCGTTACCCACGAAGCAGTTGTGGGCAATGTGACAGTACGCCATGATGAAGCAGGACTTTCCGATGTGCGTGACCTTCCCCTCGCCGGTTGCCCGGTGCACCGTTACAAACTCCCGGAGCACGGTTCCTTCACCGATGACGATCCCGCTCTCCTCCCCCCGGAAAGCCACATCCTGAGGGGGTGCACCGATGACGGCATGATGCCCAATCACACAGGAAGGACCGATCTCCACCTTGCCCTCAAGAACCGCAAAGGGTTCAATCCTGGTCCCATCCCCCACCCGGACCTTCCCCCGGATAATGACGTAGGGACCAATTTCAACGTCTGCTCCGATTTGCGCTTCCGGGTCTATCCGTGCCGTCCTGTCAATCCCCATCCTTCACGGCCTCCCAAAGCAACTTCACCATGGCCTGATTCAGGGCGTGTCCCGACCGCAACCCCAGGAATCCCCCCTGAATTCTCTTCCCAAGGAGCATCAAATCACCAAGGAGGTCGAGGATCTTGTGAGCACAAGCCTCAGAGGGCAACCGGAAGGGCTTATTGCCCACACCCAGAACATCTAAAAGTACTGCCTCGTCCTGCACTCCCTTCCCAAGACCCAGTTTCCTGAGTTTCTCTTCTTCCCAGAGAAAGGCAAACGTCCGGGCTCTCAGGATACCTGTTGGTTCCTCTCCCTCCTGGAACGTTAGACCCTGGAGAAACTCTCCTTTCTCCGTACAGTCAAGGATATACGTGGCCACAAAACGCTGTGCCGGAAAGGCAAAGAGATGCCCTGCACCCTGCTGCACGTGGAACACCCGATCAATCACTAACGTCTTTCGGGGAACTTCTTGCTCCTTTATCCCGGCTCTCTCAAAGGCCTGAAGCCAGAGAAGAGCGCTGCCGTCTCCTCCAGGGAGTTCTTCGCCTTCCACCACCACCTCGAGGTTATCCACCCCTATACTCCAGCACGCTCCAAGAAGGTGTTCCACCGTGGCCACGACGATCTCTCCGTTTTTGAGGAGTGTTGAGCGGTACCCCAAAACTGCATACGGGAAAAGAGCCGGGACAACGCCTTCTCTTTCCCCGCAAAGGACCCGAAAGACTATCCCCTGGTTCACCTTCCCGGGGAAAAGGGTAACCCGGACCTCCTTTCCGCTGTGGAGACCCTGTCCTTCGACCACCACAGAGCAACCGATGGTGCACTGCAACGGAAACACCCTCACTCTTTGAGGAGCTTTCGAACACGCTCCTCAAGTTCTTCGATTTTCTGCCACATCTTTGGAAGCTTTCGAACCAGGGCTCGTTCCCTCAGTTCCTTGTGGTGCTCCTGAGCGGGGAATCCAGAAACCACCTCTCCCGGTGGCACCCTCGCCGTGACTCCTGCCCGGGCAGCAATCCTTGCTCCCTTCCCAACCCAGCAATGGTCCGTTACCCCTGCCTGCCCACCCATTACCACGCCATCCTCAAGAATGCTACTTCCAGCAATTCCCGACTGGGCGACGATGATGACGTGATCTCCAATACGGACGTTGTGAGCCACCATGACCAGGTTGTCGATTTTCGTCCCCCGGCCAATTCGAGTACATCCAAGGGTTCCCCGATCCACAGTAGTGTTCGCTCCAATCTCCACGTCGTCCTCAATGACCACCGTCCCGATATGGGGAATTTTCTCGTACCTCTCCCCGGTCCATTCATACCCGAAGCCGTCTGCTCCCACCACAACACCGCTGTGCAGGATGACCCTGTTCCCCACGGTACAGTACTCCCGCACAACCACCTGGGGATAGATGAGACAGTCAGCGCCAATTTGAACGCCTTTCCCGATGTACACCTGGGGGAAAATGCACGTCCTGTCCCCTATGGAGGCGTCTTCCTCAATAACCGAGAAAGCCCCCACCGACACCCCAACACCAAGTCTTGCTCTGGGGTGGACAAAGGCCAGGGGATGGATACCAGAGGGAGGGCGGAAAGGGGAAGAGAAACGGGCAAGAACCCGGGCAAAGGCAATCCGGGGATGGTCAACCTCAATCACGTGTTTTTCGGGTAGATACTCTTTGCATCCCCTTCCCGCAACGACCGCCTTTGCCCGAGACGAGAGCACCTCAAAAAGAGCACGGGCGTCGAAGAGGAAAATCAGGTCCTCCTCTTCGGCTCTCTGAGGCTCCTGAACACCCCTGACGACAAAATCAGGGTCACCAAAAAGGTGACCCCCAATGATTTCTGCCAGTTCACCGAGACGGAAAAAGCTCACTTCTTCTCCTTGGCAGCCACAATGTTCTGGAGCTCCTGAATAACCTGATCGGTAATGTCCACACCGCCGTAGAGCACAAGGGGCATTTCCAGAACTTCTTTCTGGTTGACCGGAATGCGCAGAGTACTGCGGACAACCAGGGCGAGTTTCATGGATTCAGCCACTTTCCGGATGGCGCTGATCACGTCACTGTAACGCTCTTCGATGAGCGCCTGACGCTCTTTCAGCATTTCATCGCGCACCGGTGCCCAGGCAGCGTTCATTTCCTCTTCGAGCTTCTGGACTTCTTCACGAGTCTTCCCTTTCCCTTTTTCGTTCAGCTCCTGTTGCCGCTTCTGAAACTCCTCGGCAATCTTTTTCTCAAGTTCGGCAATCTTCGCCGTATTGGGATGGGCGTCGAAGATCTTGTTGATATCCACCACCCCAATGGCCACTACTCCTGAGGATGGCGCAGAACCCGTTTGTCCCTGAGCAGGCTTTTTGGTCTGCGCCTGCGCTACAACCAGCGTGCTCCCCAGAAGGACCACAAGAATTCCGACCATTGTGGAAATCGCAAACTTCCTCATGGACACTCTCCTTCCCTGAAACATTCAGAACGTTTGCCCGATGCTCACATAGGTTTGGCTTCCCGTTTCACCAATACCGTAATCAAGGCGAATCGGCCCGATGGGCGTATCAAAACGGAGCCCAACCCCGTAGCCTATCTTCACATCCCCGAGGTCGATGGGCTCTTGAAGGTCCCAAGCATAGCCAGCGTCTCCAAAAACCACAAGCTGCGTATTCTTGGCCACTTCAAAGCGATACTCGAGGTTCGCCACAAGCATTTTGTCTCCCTGGAACTCATAAAGGTCATACCCTCGGAGGGTATTCACCCCACCCACCGAGAACTTCTCGAAACTCGGGAGCTCTCGATCGGCAATGCCCCCAAGGACCCTCAGGGCCAGCACCGAATTCTCTCCAGTGTTAATGTAGTTCCGGGCATCGAGGACATACTTCGTGTAGTCGTAATCACCTCCCAGGAATCCTCCCGCAAATTCAACCTGAAGCGTGCAGTACCACCCCTCGTGGGGATTGAAAACATCATCCCGAGTGTCATAGACGATGGTTGGTGTAAGGGAATTCGTCTTCCCATCCGCCTTAGGCACTTCTCCAGAGAGAGGCGTGATGGTGATATCCTCCGACTTGTACTGAACACGCCAGCGCCATGCGTCACCGAAACGACCACCAAGGGCAACCTGGCCCCCGAGGCGCTCCTCTTCGTACTCTCCGACGACCTCCTGCTCCACCCAGTGTTCCTTTTTCTCCACCCTGTCATAGAGGGCAACCCCGAAGAAAATGGGTTCGCCAAAAAGCCAGGGCTCTTCAAACGAGATACGGTAGAGGGTTCGAGCTCCAAATTCGTAACGGAGTTCGAGTTTCTGGGCATTTCCACCAAAGTTGGACTCCTGGTACCGGACAAACCCCAGCCACCCCTTCTCGCTGTTGTAGCCCACCCCGATTCCGGCTTCCCCCGTGGGCTTTTCCACAACCTTCACCTTGACCACCACATGATCCCGGTCACTCCCCGGCTCAAGCTTCATGCTGATATCCTCAAAAAACCCCAGGTTATAGATGGCCCGCATGCTCTCTTTGATTTTAGCGAAGTCAAAAACAACGGGAGGGGTGAACTTCAGCTCCCGCCGTAGGACGTATTCCTTTGTCTTCTGCAGACCTTCAAAATCCACCCGCTCCACAATACCCTCCCGGATGGTGAAGTGGAGGACACCCGATGCATCGAAACGGATGTCCTCGGCCGCAGTCATGAGGAAACCCCTGTTGCTGTACAGCGCCTTGATGCGCTCAAGATCCCGCTGAAAAATCTTCCAGTTCATGACCTGCCCGGGGGCAACAATCATGGCCTGACGGATCTCCTCCGTGGAGAGCACAGTATTTCCCTGAATGTCTATGGCCTGGATGACTGGCAACTCCTGGACCTTGTAAATGACCTCAATGCCGTCAGGGTAACGCTTTGTTTCCACCCAGACCTTTGCAAAGTACCCGAGGTCGTAAATGCTTTTGACGTCCTGCTCAACCTTCTGGGGATTGAAGGGCTCTTTGAGACCCAGGGAAATGGCCGAAAGGATGAGCTGGGTATGCACGTGTTCATTTCCTTCCACTCGCACGGCAACGACAGGAAGTGCAACTTCCTGGGCAAAAGCCTGAAAGCCACAGGCGATCACCACTGCTACGGCGATCACGACAAGCCACCAAGAAGACCGTTCGGCCACCAGCTCCTCTCCCCCTTTCAGAACTTCGTGGAAAACTGGAGCATCCACTCCGTTTCACCGCTCTCGGTCCGCTCAAGCCTCAGGGACCATTCTTTCCCAAAGTCGATGTTCATCTCAACCGCTGATCCTCCATCGCTCAAGTTCTGAGTATACCCGAAAGCCACGTTCCTACCAAGCTTTTTCTCAAAAGTAATCCGGGAAAAATCCCCCAGATCAAAGGTGATCCCGTCAAAAAGCGGTTTGAGGCTCAGCGAGAAGTCCTTCTCAAGCAAGAATCGAGCAATCTTCAGGAAAACCGGCGCAAGGTTCACCCGGTTGAGCGCAACATAGGCATCCTTGTCACCCAGAAATAGCAGGGACAGGATTTCCTCCTGCGAGAGGGGAGGCTCGGAAGAGAAGGCCACTGTGTAGGCATCAAGTGGTCCGGCGATATGCACGCTGAGATCATACCCTCTGAGGCTTTTTCGGCCTTCAAGGCAAAGCCTTGGAGTGAATCCGTCAAGCTCCGTGAACACGATGTATCCTTCAAGGGGGATGCTGCAGGCAATAAGGTCATACGTCCCCTGAAGGACATCCAGGCGACCAGAGAGCACCAGGTCTTCACCTTCCCGATGAACCAGCACGTTCCCGGAGAGTGTAAGCTGCAAGAAATCCGTCTTCACCGTGAGAGTATCCTGAAAGGAAAGGCGGAGTTTCAAAGGAAAAGGAATTTTTGCCACCACTTGAGACAGGGAATCAAGACGCAAAGATCCTCCGGTTCTTCCTCCCCGCGTATCCAGGACAGCTTCCTGCACCACGAGATCCCCTTCAAGGGTGTACTGCCCTTCCTTCCCTGTCACCACGAGTTCACCACTCCACCGTCCTTGGAATATCCCCTCAAGCCCAGGAAAGCCCCCATCCCCCTGAACCGTTCCATGAAGGATGAGGCCCTCTCGGGAAACCTCACCCCTCACCACAAGCTCTCCCCCAAGGAACGTTCCCTTCCCCCCGGAAAACCGCCACCTCCTCCCTGCGAGATCCCCCTGAAGACCCTGCAGGGAAAGGTATTCTCTCCCACCAGCAAGAACCCGAAACCGCTGGAGTGTCACCGAGCCCTCCGCAACAGGCGATACGTAATCCCCAAAAAGGTGCAGCGTTCCTGATCCTCCAAGCTCAACCACAAATTCCTCAAAGGGGAAAGAGAGTTCCCCTCCAAAGGCACACTGGAGGTCCAGAGTCCTTGCCAGGGTATCCACGATTCCCTTTCCGGAAAGGTGCACACCCTGGGAACCGGAAAGCTCAAGCCTCTCAACCACAAAACACCTGCCATCGTACACCCCTTCCACCTTTCCCTGAAAATCCCCGTAAGGAGGGAAGGAGAGCACAACCTCGCCGGAATGGAAACGCCACAGGCGATCCCCAGGGTCAAGCACAAAAGAAAAATCCACGGGTTTCACAGCCTTCGCGAGGAAGCTTCCTCCAAGAAGGGCGAGATTTGCCCTCTCCACCAGAATGGTCCCTTCGCTGAGGGTTTTCGGGTTCAGGATGTCGGCAAGAGCAACTTCTCCTCCAAGAAACGAAGAAAGGGGAAGGACTCCGGAAAACTTCAGCACAACACGCTCCCCCAGGGGCTCATTCAGGATTCGAAGGGATGACCCTTCGCCTTCAAACTTCCAAGAAACCCTCTCCCACGGTCCGGAAACGGCGAAACGGGCCCTGTGAATCATCCCGCTGAGCCGAAAATCGTTGTCCGGAAGACGGAGGTTTTCGATTTCTCCAGAAAGGTCCACTTCCCGGTCAAGCACCACCCTCCCCCGGGCGTTGAAATACCCTCCATCCCACTGCAGAGCCAGGCAGTCCAGGGTGATTTCTTTCCCCCTGACGGCGCCAGAGATGGAGAGATCTCGACCCTGAAGGTTCTCGAAAAACCACGAGGGCGACGAAAGAGAAAGCCCAAGACAATGTTCCTTCCCCCACTCCAGGGCTACAGAACCCCAGAGGATGAACCCAGCTGTCTTCCCCTTCCAGGAAACCTCAAGGGGATACCCCGCAAATTCTCCCTTCCCCCGAATACCTGAAGCGTCCCTCGTCACATTGCCAGAGAGCTTCCCACTACCCCGGGTTACAAGAAGGTTCCGGACCTCCACGCGTTCCCCCTCAAGCAGAACCTCACCCCCCGCAATGCTGCCAAGGTCCACACCTTGCCAGGATAAGGACCCATTGGTGAGCCGGAGAACAAGACGAAAATCTCCCACTCTCCCCGTGCAGGAGAGGTCCCCCGAGAAAGTCCCAGAAAGTGGCACACCACTCTGCTCCAGAATGCCCTCAAGGGTGACCCCTTGGACCCTTCCTGAGGCCTGAACCACGCCCGACTCATAACTTCCGGAGAGCTCAAGATTTCCCCCAAACATGTGCCCGGATCCTGAAAACGTTACCCGTCCCCCATCCAAGGCAACCCGTGCAGATACCCCCTTAAGCCTCAGACGATCGACGAGGATCTCAGGGCTCGAAAACGCAATCTCTCCCTGCCACAGTTCCCCCTTCCTTTCCACCTGTCCCTGGATTCTGCCACTCCCTCGCACAGGAAAGAGGGCGCATTCCTCTTCAGGGGACACAAAGAAGTCGCGGAAATTGAGACGGAGACCATCATCCACCGAACCTTCGAGGCGACCTGAAAGACGAACACCCCGCCATACCGACTGGGGGGTAAACTCCAGAACGAAAGAAGAATTCCAGAGATCGGCGCGGAAACGGCCCGAAATAGTGGAGGTTGTACTCCTCCCCTCGAAGTTCCCCTCAAAAGAGGTCTGGACATTTCTCCCTCGAAGGGAAACGTCGATATCCTCCTCCAGAACACGCGCTCTCCCCGAGAGCACGAAACGACCGTCATCTCCCCGGAAAAGTCGGCCGGAAAAGAAGAGCCCTCCCTGGTCTACCTGGAGAGGAGACAGTTCCCACCCCTGAGTTTTTCGAGAGAGTATACCTTCAAGGTGAACCCTCCGGGAACCTTCGCCAAGTTCTCCTTCGAAACGACCCTCTGCAGGAACAAAAGACCCCCGAAAGGGCAGGGTACGGTACTTCCCCTCAAGAACCGCTTTTCCTCCCTCCACGGTCCCCCTCACCTCAAGGTCGCCTGCGGCAATCCCAAAACGGAGCACGGTACCACTTTTCTCCACCCATCCATCCCAGGGAGGAAGATTCTGCCCGCTAAGGCGAGCCCTGCGAACCTCAACAAAGAGAGGAGGAAGGGACTCCAGAGCAGACCACGGCAAACCCGAGGAGAAAGTGAACTCACCGTCCTCAATAACGACAGAAATCCCCCGGTTCCAGCTCAAACGGACCGAAACTTCCGGAGCCTGGAAAGCGAACCCTTCACCCGAGACCCGAACCCCCCGAAGGGCAAACCCCAGAAAGAGCGGAACAGTGCGCTCAACGCGAACAACGATGCGATGGGTTTCTTCGAGTTCCCGAAGGACCTGCCGAAGACCATGCCTTCCCCCTTCCCACAGGAGAAAAGCGAAAAAAAACGCCATACTCCCCCAGAAAATTTTTCTCCTCAGTTTACCCATACCTTGCTCGAAGCATCTCCCTCAAGCACGAATGGAAGGAACACATGGGTCCTGGTATAGGTGGTCTTTTGGGGAACACTACCCTTGGCGAGGATCTCAAGGTCCACACCGTCATTCCGAAGCTCGTCAAGCTTCTGATTGAGGTACTCCTGAAAATCTGCGGTAAATGTCTCCTCCCGTGACTCCCCGCTATTCCCCCCTCTCCCCCGAACCACGATCTCCGCCTCACCCGGGGCAAAGTCAGAAGGCACAGCCACCTGGAGGGAAACATCCCGTATGCCCTGGCGATACAGGAACACCGTGGCCTTCCCTGCGGCAATTTCGCCCCGCTTCACGATTCGGGGGAAATCGCAGGAGAGAATCCATCCCCGCTGGATTTCAGGAAATACCTCAACCTCAAGAGCAATGTTCTCCACGTTTACCGGCTGGTAGGGATTTTTCAGGAATGCCTCGAGTATCCGGCGAAACGTGTTCGAGGTAAAAGTTGCGATATCCGGTTCGCTGACCCAGAAAAACTCATCCTCGAGGTTGAGATTTTCTCCCGTTATTCGGAACTTCAGATCAACGCTCCCTGGAGATTGGCGGTCGATGGTCCGATCAATGGCGTCAAGGAGAAGCTCAGGGAGGAAATCCACGAGAATGTCCTCTTCCTGGACCACCGAGAAGTGGAAATCTCGCCTTCTTGTCCCCTCCTTCACCCCTATGGTGACCTCCGTTGTTTTCGGGAAAACTCCAAACCGTCCTGCTATACCGACGCTGCGATCCTCTTCCACCACACCCACAATTTCGATGGGCGTTCCCACCTTGAAAGGGAACTCATCTCCCTTCAGACTGAAATTCACGTATACCGAAGAGAGAAAATACTGCGCTTTCCCCCGGTGGAGAAAGGGATGCCCGAGCGCCAGGAATCGGTCCCCATCCCGCAGGGTCAGAGTCCCAACACTCACAATTTCCGCGTCTCCGGTCACAAGTTGCACTCCTATGGCACTCCCAGGCTCAAGAGAAGCCGCCTGCTTCTCAGACTTCTCCGGAAAAAGACGCGGAAAAGCAAGCACCTTCCTCAAAGCGTACGTTTCTCCAAGGCGCTCCCTCAGACGAGACCACGCCCGATTGCCCACCCCAAAACAGAACACTACTGATGTCTCTTTTCCAAGGGGAGCAAGCACTTCCTCCTCTTTCCATATTTTGAGCATGGCCTCAATGGGGGTAACAACACCCACGAGGTG
This sequence comes from Candidatus Caldatribacterium sp., assembly GCA_028275365.1. Lineage (GTDB taxonomy): Bacteria > Atribacterota > Atribacteria > Atribacterales > Caldatribacteriaceae > Caldatribacterium. Next base: position 40,125 of record JAPWUU010000003.1, on the reverse strand, counting down.
ATCCTGCGTCTCGAAGCTGTGAGAGAGCGCCCCTGCAATTTTCCCCCGGATGTACACCGGGCTTCCACTCATCCCGGCAAGGATACCCCCCAGGCTGCGAATTTTCTCATCGGTGACAAGGACAACAAAGTAGCTGTCTGTGATGTCCTTCGCCTGCACAACATCGATGACCTCGAGAGAAAATTCTTGCACCTCTGTTCCGAGAAGAACCGTCTTTCCGGTGGCCTTCATGCCCTTACGGATTGCCGAAAAAGGGAAGATAGCAATCTCCCCACCCCAGACCGGAAAAGCGCACAGGACCAGGCTCAGAACCCAGAAAATGAGAAGGACTTTACGCCGCCACAAAAGCTATGTATTCCTCCCCTTGGTGTAGAGAAAGCCGTTTCGGAGAAACTTCAGGTAATCGAGGACCTTCCCCGCCCCGAGAGCAACACAGGACACCGGATCCTCGGCAACGTACACAGGGGTCCCCAGAGCCTTAGCGAGCATCTCATCAATGCCCCGGAGGAGCGATCCCCCCCCGGTGAGACAGATACCCTTCTCCCCGATATCGGCAGCAAGCTCAGGAGGTGTATGCTCGAGCACCATCCGTGCCGCCTCGACAATGTACGAGAGAGGTTCAGTGAGGCATTTGTAGACCTCCGAAGCACTGAGGAGAATCTCCTTGGGAAGCCCCGAGACAAGGTCCCGTCCCTTGACACGGACCGCTTTATCTTCCGGAGGAGGCACAGCCCACCCGATCTCAATCTTAATCATCTCTGCAGTCTTCTCACCGATGAGGAGATTGAACTTTTTCCTGAGGTGACGGGCAATGGCCTCATCCATTTTATCCCCTGCCACCCGCACGGACTGGCTGACCACAACCCCCCCCAGGGAGAGCACAGCGACGTCCGTGGTCCCTCCTCCAATATCAATCACCATATTCCCTGAAGGGCCCGTGATATCGAGGCCGGCCCCCAGAGCCGCTGCCATGGGCTCCTCAATGAGGTACGCCTTACGGGCTCCTGCGTGGTACGCTGCGTCGAGCACTGCTCGCTTTTCAACCTCGGTGCCTCCTGAGGGAACGCAGATCACGACATCGGGCTTGAAAAGGCTTCGCCCACACACCCGCTGGATGAAATAGGCTAACATCTTCCGGGTGATCTCGTAATCGCTGATCACCCCATCGCGCAGGGGACGGTGGGCCACGATATGTTCCGGGGTCTTCCCAATCATCTCCCAGGCTTCTTTCCCCACCGCAAGAATCTGATTGGAGTCCTTGGCAATGGCCACAACCGAAGGCTCGTTGAGCACAATCCCCCGTCCATGGAGGTAAATGAGCGTCGTTGCTGTGCCGAGGTCAATCCCCAATCGTTTATTCCACATACAGGATTCCTCCCGTTCACCCTCGCACTCGTTCGATAAACGCCCCCAGGGATTGGAGCTTCACCTCGAGGTCCTCATAGCCCCGGTCAATATGGTGAATCCCATTGACTTCAGTCACGCCTTCCGCAGCAAGACCTGCAAGAACAAGAGCTGCCCCTGCCCGAAGGTCTGTGGCCGTTACCCGGGCACCGGTGAGCTTCTCCACTCCCACCACTACCGCACTCCGCCCTTCTACCTGAACCTTCGCTCCCATGCGTTCCAGTTCCCCAACATGGGCAAAGCGGCTCTCAAAAACCGTTTCGGTGATGACGCTCACCCCATCGGCAAGGCACAAAAGCGACATGAACTGCGCCTGCATGTCCGTCGGAAAACCCGGATAGGGCATGGTCTTAATATTCGTGGGTCTGGGACGTTCACGCATCGCTACCCGAACAGCGTCTTCGCCGACCTTCTCAACCTGCGCACCGACTTCCTCAAGCTTTGTGAGAACAGACCGGAGAAGAGAGGTTTCCACGCCATGCACCGTAACGTCCCCCCGGGTAATAGCAGCAGCGACGCAGAACGTTCCGGCCTCGATACGGTCGTTCATAATGGTGTACTCGCACCCCCAAAGGTCCTTTTTCCCCCGGATAACGATGGTGTCCGTTCCCGCTCCCTCGATGGAAGCTCCCATCAACGTAAGAAAGCGGGCAAGGTCCACCACCTCAGGTTCCCGGGCAGCATTGGTGATAACTGTCTCGTCCTCAATGGTTGCCGCAAGCATCATCACGTTCTCTGTGGCTCCGACGCTTGGAAAATCAAAGTACACCTCACCCCCATGGAGCTTCTGAGCCCATGCCTCGATGTACCCGGAACGCATGGAAACGTCCACTCCAAGGTGGGCAAATCCCTTAAGGTGCAGGTCAATGGGACGAGACCCAATGGCGCATCCCCCAGGGAGCGGAACCTGCGCCCTGCCCAGTCGGGAAATCAGGGGTCCGGTGACGAGAAACGATGCCCGCATTTTCCGGATGAGCTCATAAGGAGGCTCGAAGCGAGAAATGGTGGCTGGGAAAATGCGGTAGGAATGTTTTCCGATGCGCTCAATACCGGCCCCAAGACTCTCGAGAACCATCACCATGGTGCGAACATCAAGGAGATCCGGGACGTTGTGAATAACAGAGGGAGTGCTGCTCAAAAGCGTTGCAGCAAGGATAGGCAATGCCGCGTTCTTCGAACCCCCAACGGTTACGCTCCCCCTAAGAGGCTGAAGACCACAAATACGAAAGTACTCTCTCACTTCGGTCTGGTCTTTTTGCTCGTCCATATCCACGCTAATTATACTCAATCTCCCTTATCCTCGCCATCGTCTCTTTCGGTCCGTACTTTAGAGGGCACATGAGGAAACGCAAATTCTACCTTGCCGTCTTCGGAAAGAACAAGTACTGCGGAGAACTTTTTCCCTTTTCGGGAACGGAAGCCCGAAAGCCTGTCCGTTCGACCGCTTGCCAAGAGTTTCTGGACCTGCTGGCGGGAGATTTTCTTCCCCGAAATGGTCTTCCACACCGTGAAAGGACAGCCCTCTTTCCACCGGGAACAGTTGAAAGCAACTTTACCCTCGTACACCGGAGCACCGCAGAGCGGACAGGAACCCAGAGGATACCTTGAGGCCACCATGCGGCTCTTTGCTTCCCGAACATCTTCCAGGTTCTGGGCCTTGACCTTAGCAACAATTTCCCGGGTCAAATGCTTAATACCCTCCATGAAGAGCTCTCGGGTGAACTGCCCTTTCTGGATGAGATTGAGCTTCTTCTCCCACTCACCCGTGAGCTGAGGCGAAGCAAGTTCCGGAATAGGGATGCTCTCCACAAGACTCACAAGCTCCATGCCCTTGGGAGTGGGAATGAGGGTTTTCCCCTCCCGCTCCACGTACCCGACCTCGATGAGACGTTCGATAATGGCCGCCCGGGTTGCCGGCGTTCCAATGCCACTCTCCTTCAGTATTTCCCGAAGTTCCTCGTCCTCAACAAAACGCCCAGCCCCTTCCATGGCCGCAAGAAGCGAAGCCTCGGTGTACCTTGGAGGTGCCTTGGTCTCCTTGTCTTCGATCCAGACCTCCACAACATCCACCTCTTCCCCCCGGGGGACAACGGGGAGAAACTCTTCCTCTTCCCTGGGATAAAGCACACGCCACCCCGGTTCGGCGAGAACCCTGGCCTTGCTCAGGAAGATTTCCCCCTCCACTCTGGTCCTGATTGTCCGGTGCACCCAGATCGCCGAAGGATAGAAAACCGCCAGGAAGCGGCGCACGATGAGGTCCAGAACCTTCCGCTCCCCCTCCTTCAGCACTTCCCAGCGGATTTCCTCTCCCGTAGGAATGATGGCGTGGTGATCCGTGACCTTGCTCCGGTCAAAAACACGCCGGTCTTTGAGGGCCTCCCGGAGCGGAAGATCTCTCGCAAACTCGGCGAACCCGCACCGGGCAAGCATGGCAACGCTTCTTTCCACCTGACCCAGAAGGTCTTCGGAGAGGTAACGGGAATCCGTCCGGGGATACGTGATGAGCTTGTAATGTTCATAGAGCCTCTGGGCAATATCAAGGGTTCTTTGCGCCGGATACCCGAAGAGCTTGTTAGCATCCCGCTGGAGTTCGGTGAGGTCGTACAGCAAGGGATGGGCTTCCTGGGTTCTGTGCTCAGAGAACTCCTCAACTCTCCCCCGCTTCCCCAAAACCCCAGCCACAACTTTTTCTGCCTCGCCTTTGTCGAAAAGACGGTCATCCTCACCTCCCCGCCACTTCCCCACATACGTGAGGTCCCCATACTGGAAACGGGCAAAGACTTCAAAGTAGGGGGTGGGACGGAAGTTCTGAATCTCCTGCTCCCGATGGACCAGGATGGCCAGGGTTGGCGTCTGGACCCTTCCAACGGAAAGCAGGATCTTGTAACGACTTGTGAAAGCCCGGCTTCCGTTGATGCCCACGAGCCAGTCTCCTTCAGAACGACACTTGGCCGCCTGAGCAAGGAGCTCATATTCTGAAGCCGGCTTAAGCCGCGCAAAGGCCTCCTGAATCGCCTCTTTCGTCATCGAAGAGAGCCAGAGACGAAACACCGGCTTTTTCAGGCCGAGGAACTCATAAATATAGCGGAAAATCAGTTCCCCTTCCCGTCCCGCATCACAGGCATTCACCAGCGCATCAGTGTCTTCTCTTTCGGAGAGCATCCTGATAACCTCAAGGCGCTTTTCCGTCTTCTCCAGAGGCTTCAGCTTAAAAACCTCCGGGATAATGGGCAAAAGCTCGAGATCCCATTTCCTGAAACGGTCGTCGTAGTCTTCGGGCTCGGCAAGACCAACGAGGTGTCCCACCGCCCAGGTAATGATGTACTCTGCATTTTCAAGGTACTCCTTGTGGTCCGTGAATTTCCCCAGCGCCCTGGCGATATCCCGTGCCACGCTGGGTTTTTCCGTAATGATGAGCTTCTTCCCCATAGATGCACTCCTTTCACTCCTTAGCTGTCGGTCGGCGGTACGGCCGGTAGGGTAGAGGAACGTATTCAACCGTGGGGCGTTGCTGGGGTGGCTGCGGGTAGAGCTCCATGAGTTCGTAGATTTCCTCTGGAAGGCCCTCCTGCACCGGAAGACCCAGACTCTTCGCTATCTCAGGAGTGATGGGGAAATCATGAGTCCACCGCCCCTCAGAAAGCACCTGGGCAAGTTCCCTGGCCCGCTCTTCGGACATTTTGTCCCGTACAAGGTCAAAGACCACCTGGTACACCTGACGGATAGCTTTTCGGGCAATATCACCGAGAATGAGCGTCTCGTCATCCCGATTCGGGTTGGGTTCCTCAAGCGCCCGAAGGATTGACGCCGCGGGATACTGTCCACGGGCCGTGGTGATCTGGGGGTCCACAGGGCCCAGAACGGCGTTGGGATCCATAACGATTTCGTCTGCCGCAAGGGCAATAAGCGTTCCTCCAGACATGGCATAGTGGGGAACAAAAACCGTGACCTTCGCAGGATGCCGTTTGATGGCCCAGGCAATCTGTTCAGCAGCGAGCACCAGTCCTCCAGGGGTGTGGAGGATGAGGTCGATAGGCATGTCGGGAGGTGTCATGCGGATAGCCCGAAGCACTCGTTCTGAGTCCTCAATGCTGATATAGCGGGCAATGGGAAGGCCTAAGAAACTCACCGATTCCTGACGGTGGATGAGCACGATGACCCGTGAGCGACGTTTTCTCTCGAATTCCCGTAGCATTATGATCCTTCGCTGTTCGAGAATTCTCTGCTGAAGCGCTGGAAAGTACACGCTGAGAAAGAGGATGAGAAAAAGGATTTCCCAGAACATACTCATTCCCCCCTATTCGAATTTTCCCGGTGGTACAGGAGAATCCGCCGGTACCGGATCTTCCCCTCCTCAAAGAGGTCACCACCAAAGGCATCATAGGCCACCATGAGGGGGAAGTCCTTCACCAGAAGGCGAAACAGTGCCTGAGCACCCAGGTCCTCGTAGGCCAGAACTTCCTGGGACACCACAAAGGTCGAGAGATAGGCCCCGGCACCACCACAGGCGATGAAGTACACTGCCTTGTATTTCTCGAGGAGCTGCTTCACCTCTTCTCCCCGTTCACCCTTCCCGATAGTAGCCCGCAAACCCCGCTCGAGGAAGAACGCAAGATAGGGATCCATCCGTCGGCTTGTTGTTGGTCCGATGGACCCCACGGGCTCATGGGGTGGCGGTGGTGTGGGTCCAGCATAGTAGAGAACAGCTCCATGAATGGGAAAGGGAAGCTCTTTGCCCTGAGCAACCTCGCTGAGCATCCTTCGGTGGGTTGCATCCCGGGCAACGTAGAGTTCTCCGCTTAAGAAAACCCGATCGCCAACACGAAGTGCCAGAATGTCCTCAACACCCAGGGGAGTTTTCAGGATGAATTCTCGCCCCGTCATGTTCCTCACCATCTCAGGGTTTTCCTGCGGAAAACATGACAGCTGCACACCAGTCCCACGGGAAAACTGGCAATATGGCAGGGATAGGTCTCGATGCGAACTTCAAGACAGGTTACTCTTCCTCCTACCCCCTGAGGACCGATGCCCAGGCGATTAATATCCTCACACCACTTCTTTTCTAACTCCCGATACCGGGGGTCTGGATGCAAAGACCCCAGAGGACGGCTCAGAGCCCGGGAGGCCAAAAAGAGGGCATAAGCCCCGTTCCCACCAATACCCACACCCACCACAAGCGGTGGGCAGGCCAGGGCGGCTTTTCTGTCGAGTTCCCGCAGGATGAACCGTTCCACGTCATCAGGAGTGCTCCCCGGTTCAAGCATCCCCAAAGTGGTGATGTTGTCGCATCCCCCTCCCTTTACCAGGAGGTCGATTTCAAGGCAATTCCCCTCCACCCACTCGAAGAAATACACTCCCGGAGTATTGTCCTGGGTGTTTTTCCCAAAGAAGGGATCAGCAATAATGGATTTCCGGAAATACCCTTCCCGGTAAGCCAATCGGATGGCTTCATCAAGGGCCTGCCGCAAGTTTCCCCCACGAATGGAGACTTCGCTTCCCACCCGGACTTCGGCCATGACCATTCCCGTATCCTGGCAGAGCGGGAGCCTCCGTTCCTCGGCCACCACGTAGTTCTCGAGAATCTGCGTCAGCATCTCCCTCCCTGCTTCGCTCTCCTCTGCCACCAGGGCATCGAGCATCTTCTGGCGAAGTGCAGCATCGCTTCGTATATTGATCTCCAAAAGGGCGTTTTTCACTTTTTCAACGATGTCGAAAACCCAGATTTCCTTCACGCACCCTCACCTTCAGGGGGGAGAGGAATGGTCCCGTTTTGAACCCCCTCAGTCACCATCTTCCGGGCCCGGAGAATGAGATTCCGGGCTTCTTCTTCCACTTCTTCAGGACAGCGTGGTCTGCGGGCAAGACCCTGCTCCACCGCAACAGAGGCCACAGCTTTAGCCTCTTCCACGTAAACCTCCCAATCGTCCATGGTCGGAATAATGTACTCCTCGTGGAGACCTCGCCTCTTCGCAAAATGGTACAGTGCAAAAGCGGCAGCAAGACACATCTCGTCGGTAATCTTTCGGGCCTGGACGCTCAGAACACCCCGGAAAAGACCTGGAAAACCAAGAGAGTTGTTGATCTGGTTCGGGAAATCCGACCGTCCGGTAGCCACAATTCTCGCCCCGTGTTCCTTAGCCTCCCAGGGCCAGATCTCTGGCACAGGATTCGCACAGGCAAAAACCACTGGGTCCCTGTTCATCCGGGAAATCCACTCGGGTTCGATGACCCCAGGACCAGGGCTCGAAAGCGCAATAAGCACATCTCGACCCTCGATGGCCTCTTTTTTCCCTCCTTTGAGGTTCTCCCCGTTGGTCACAAGACAAAACTGCCACTTCCAGGGATTGGTTTTTGCAAGATCCTCCCGATCTCGATGGAGGATACCCTTTGTGTCACAGAGGACGATATTCTCCCCCCGTATCCCTGCTTTCATCAGGAGTGAAGCAATGCGGAGATTGGATGCTCCTGCTCCAATAAGAGCAACCCGGATATCCTCCCTTTTCTTCCCCACGACATCGAGAGCTCCCAAAAGCCCTGCAAGCACTACCAGAGCCGTGCCCTGCTGGTCATCGTGCCACACCGGGATCTCCAGTTCTTCCTGAAGTCTCTCAAGAATGGAAAAGCACGCAGGCTGAGCAATGTCCTCAAGGTTCACCCCGCCAAAACTTGGCTCGAGCATCTTCACTGCTTCTACCAGCGCATCAGGGTTCGGAACTCGCAGACACAGAGGAACGGCATCTACGCCTCCGAGGTAACGGAAAAGCAGCGCCTTACCTTCCATAACGGGTAGAGCAGCTTCAGGACCAATGTTCCCAAGACCGAGCACCCGTGAACCGTCGGAAACCACGGCCACGGTATTCCAGCGGCTCGTATAAGTAAAGGAGAGACCGGGGTTCCGCTCAATGTGGCGGCAGACCTCGGCTACCCCCGGGGTGTACCAGAGGGCGAAGTCCTCGTAGCTCCTCACCGGACACTTCAGGTGCGTTTCGATTTTCCCCCGATAAAAGGCATGGAGACGAAGAGATTCCTCAAAAGGTCGCCGGAGCTCCCTCTCGCTCTTCCTTTCCACGAATGCTCCGTCCTCCTTTGCTCTCCCGATTCTGCCCCATTGTACCATAACTTCGAAAAGCCTTTGCTTTCCCCTTCCTGGGATTTACAATAAGGGTGTGATGGAGAAAACGCTGGTGTTTCTCTACAGCCCCAAAAACAGGCTGAGCATCAACGCCCTTCTGGGAGCGTTGTCCTCTTCTCCCTTGTGGTCCAGAGTACGTGTGGTACTGTGCACTACCGAGGAAGAAATACTCGCTTTTGCTCTGCGCCAGTCCGGGGTGTCCCTTTTTGTTCTCTCCAGCATGACACCCGAAAAAGACCGTCGCCAGCGTCTTCTACAGGATTTCCTGCGCTATCCTAACGTCTTCACCTGCTGTGGTGGTCCCCACGCGACAGCCCTCCCCCAGGACTTTGCCCCCTGGAGTACCTTCCTCGTTCAGGGAGAAGGAGAAATAGCCTTTCTCACCATTGTTCAGGCGTTCCTTGAGGGTATCCTCCCTTCCCTGCCCCAGACTATAAGGGGTGAGAGGGCGCACCTTGAACGCTTTCCCTCTTTCCCGTACTACCTGGGATTCCTGGGGCCAATCGAAATCAGTCGGGGATGCCCGTTCGGGTGTGCCTTCTGCCAGACCCCCCGTATTTTTGGGCGAACCATGCGGCACCGAAGCCTTGAGTCCATTCTTGAGCATGTCCGCGGTATGATGCGCCAACGCGAGAGAATCGACCTTCGCTTCGTGACCCCCAATGCCTTTGCCTATGGGTCCCCGGATGGGCGAAGGCCAAATATCAAAGCCCTGGAAAACCTTCTCAGAGGCCTTCGCGAACTCCTCGGCCGAAAGGGGAGAATATTCTTCGGTTCCTTCCCATCCGAAGTTCGCCCGGAGTTCGTCTCGGAAGAAATCCTGCACCTTGTCCGTCAGTACGCAGACAACCGGAGCATTGTCATCGGAGCACAGTCAGGAAGTCAGAGACTTCTGAACCTCATGGGGCGGGGGCATACCCCTGAAGACGTTCTCTCAGCGTGCGAGACGAGCATCCGCTTGGGATTTCAGGTTTACGTGGACTTCATTTTCGGATGCCCCGAAGAGACCGAGGAAGACCTCCGCATCACTGCAGAGTTCATTGAGAAGCTCGTTCGTCTTGGGGCCATTGTTCACGCTCACACGTTTTTGCCCCTTCCCGGAACTCCCTGGGGAGAGAAAACCGGTACCCCTATTCCTCGATGGATGAGGCAATTCCTGGGGAAACTCGCCCAGGAGGGGAAGCTCAGAGGACAGTGGCAAACCCAGGAACGGATGGCCCGGGAATTCCACCTCAGCGAGGGGAAGTGAACCGGAAATACACGATATCCCCATCCTGAATCTCGTATTCTCTCCCTTCCAGGCGGATACGTCCTTCCTGACGGGCCCGCTCGAAAGACCCACAGGCCACGAGGTCCTCAAAATGAACAACCTCGGCCCTGATGAATCCCCGCTCCATGTCCGTGTGGACCTTCCCGGCAGCCTGGGGAGCCCTGGTACCCCGAGGGAGCTCCCGTGCCCGGAGTTCTTTCTCACCATACGTGTAAAAGGTGATGAGACCGAGCAGCCGGTACGCTTCCTCTACAAGACGGACAAACCCCGGACCAGGAATGCCAAATGCTAAAAGAAAGGCTTCTCGCTCTTCTTCTTCAAGCTCGGAAAGCTCTGCCTCGAGTTTGGCCCAGACCGGGAGGAGCGGAAGCCCTTCCTCTTCGAAACGCTTTCGCACCTCTTCGAAAAGGCGACGGGAGGACTCCTCTTCATCGAGATTGGCCACATAAAGCAGGGGCTTGGCCGTGATCAGCTGATAGGGCTTTAAGATTTCCCGCGCACCAGGCGGGAAATCCACTGCCCGCACGGGAATACCCTGAGAAAGCGCCGTAAAGCACTGTTCCAGGACCTCTTTCTCTTCTCTCAGGCGCTCATCCTTCGTTTTCCGCGAAAGTTCCCGGAGCTTTTCAAGGCGTCGTTCCACAACCTCGAGATCCGCGAGAAGGAGTTCCGTATCCACGATATCCCGGTCTCGAAGCGGGTCGATATCCCCCGCGACGTGGGGAACGCTTCTGTCTTGAAAGAAACGGAGCACCTCGACTACGGCATCCACTGCCCGTATATGGCTGAGGAATTGGTTCCCCAGTCCTTCTCCTTTGCTTGCTCCCTCCACAAGCCCCGCCACGTCAACGAACTCTATGGTCGCTGGAATGACCTGGGGCGGATGGAGAAGACGGGTCAGCACTTCGAGCCGCCTGTCAGGAACCGCCACCACACCCCGGTTGGGGGAAACGGTGGAAAAAGGGTGTCCCGCAACCTCTGCATGACCCCCCGTGAGGAGGTTGAAGAGCGTCGTTTTCCCCGAATTCGGGAGCCCAACAATCCCAACCTGAAGCCCCATCTCACACCTCGATGATGCACTCTTTCGGCTTGAGACAGCGGCCCTGGCGGTAAATCTCCCTGATCTTCCCCTCGAGCTTTCTCCGGGGAATCATCACAAAGCGCCCGCAACCCAGACACTTTATGCCAATATCCACCCCAAGGCGCACAATGCGCCACTTCTGGCTTCCACAGGGATGGGTCTTCTTCAGGGTCACGATATCATCAATCTCAAGGTGCAGCACACCCAAAATCCATCACCATCACTCGACAAAGACGTCTTCACAGTAAATCTTCTCGAGAGGCCGGCGAGTCGTCGCCTGGGGGATTTTCACCGGATACCCCAGAGGAGTCACGGCAACGACCCGAACCTCAGGAGGAATCTGACAGATTTCCTTGATGCGATCCTCGTCAAAGGCCCCAATCCAGCAGGTACCCAGCCCTTTTGCCCAGGCCGCAAGCACAAGATGCGTCATCGCGATGGCCACGTCAACGGGCCAGCTCTCCATATACCCCCCAATGCACCCGCCTCTTCCCGTGGCACAGGCCACAATCACCACTGGGGCTTCTCCAATGAATTCCTGTCCAAAGCAGGCCTGCGCGATGAGGCGGCGTTTTTTCTCGTTCCGCACCACGATGAATTTCCACGGTTGCAGATTGTTAGCCGAGGGCGCAAGACGAGCCGCCTCGAGAACTTCCTTCACATCTTCGTCGGCAACATCTTCTGCTCGAAACTTTCGAATGCTCCTGCGCGTGGCAATGACTTCAGAAAGGTCCATAGACACTCCCCCTTTGGTTCGCCCCTTTCCTTAGGAATTCTCAGGAACGCGAGGAATGCGGATCTCGACATAAGGCTGGAGCTTCTCGGGATCGGGAATCTTCTCCCGGTTGGCTTCCCAGATAATTCTCCACTTTCGACCATCCCGGTAGTATCGACGAGCAATCTTCCAGAGGCTGTCCCAGGGCAAGATGACGTACGAGGTGAACTTTTTCGCCTCCTCAAGCTGAGCAGACAACTCCTCATTCCTCCGCTGCAGAGCCTCAATCTGGTCTTCTTTGTCTTTGAGCTCTTGCTGGAGCCTGTCGATTGCTTTTTCTGCCTCCTCTCGCTCTCGCTCAAGCTCCTGGATGCGTTCTGCCGAACCCTCCTGAGCCCGCAAAACCTCAAGTTCCCGGTCAATACGGGCAAGCTCCTCTTTTCTGCGACCAAGCTCTCCTTCAAGGTCCATTCGCTCCTGAGCAAGACGTTTGATTTCTTCTTGCAGAGTGTCCTTTTCCCTGAGCAACGATTCAATATCCTTCTCGATTTCCTCGCGCTTTTTGCCACTCTCAAGGAGACTGTAGAGTTCTTCGATACGTTCCTCAAGAGAGGCCTTGTTCTTCTCAAGGTTTTCAAGAAGACTTCGGATGGTTTGCAACTCTGGAATGGAGGCTCGTGACTCTTCGGCAACCTTCCCCAGTTCCCCCTGCAGGGTCGCAATTTCACCCTCTATGGCTTTAACCCTGGTTTTCAGGTCTTCTCTGAGCATCTCTTTACTGAACTTTTCGATTTCCGCAAGACGAGCATCGAGAAGCTCAAGGGTCTTCTGAATCTCGACAAGGTCTTCCCGAACCGGGGAAAGCGCCTGTCCCTGCGCGTGAACTTCTTCAAGACGTCGTCCAAAAGACTCCAGGCTCTGGGAGAGGTCCTGAACTTGAGCAAAGAGCTTCTCAAGAGTCCTGGCAACTTCCTCATCCTTCGCTTGCAAAGATGCCTCAAGAGCTCGTATGTTTTCTTCGGTCTTCTTGAGAGCGTTCTCGAGATTACTCTGGACATCCAAAAGCATTGCAAGCTGAGCTCTCAGATTTGCCACCTCTTCTTTCTCCGAGAGCGTGGCGATTTTCTCCTTTAAAGCGAGAATATCTTTCCCTTTCCCCTCCAGTTCCTGAACGATATTCGCCTGCTCTGCTGCAAGTTCCTGGAAACGTGCCCTGAGAGACTCGCGCTCCTCAAGGAGCGTGACGACTTCGGCACGGACTTCCTCGAGATCCTGAGGCGAAGGTAAGGCAGCAGCCAACGCCTCGACTTCCTTCCGGAGAGACTGCAGGGTGGTTTCTTTCCAGGTATCCATACCACTCTCAAAACCCAAGAGTTTCTCCTGGAGATTACTGAGTCTCTGGGAGAATTCCTGGAATGTCACCTGGACTTTCTCGAAGTCTCCCCCAAAAGACGCCACCGACTGCGAGAGACCCTGGAGTTCCTTTTCGAGAGCGGTGATTTTCTGTGAGAAGGTCAGGAGGCTTTCCTCAAGCCTCCTGCCGTAGTCCTCCTGGGCGATCTGAACCTCTCCAAGCAGCTCGCGAAGATTCCCCATGCTCTCCTCGGTCTTTTTCTCGTACTCGGTGAACTCTTGCTCCAGAGACTGGAACTTCTCCTCAAGGGTCTGCAGCGCCTTTTCAAAAACCTCAAGGGGAACCGTCTTTTCTTTCCAGGCAGTCACCTCTTGCTGAAGCGTAAAAAGGGCATCCCGCACTTCCTGAATTTTCCCCTCGAAGTACTGAAGAAGCGCGGAGAAGCGCTCATCAACACTCAAAGCGGCAATACTCTGCTCCATAGCACGAACTTTCTCTTCAAGAGCGATTATCGCCTTTCCCACATCCTCCTGAAGCGTTCTGGTCTTCTCCTCAAGGAGCTCACGCATTTCTCCCTGGAGGCGCTGGACATCACCCTGAGTGGATACAAGGGTGCTCCTGAGCTCTTCCACCTCCTGAGAGAGCGCTGCAGAGGTTTCCAGCCTCCCCGAAAGGTCCGCTACCGTCTGCTTAAGCTCTCGAACCTTCCCCTCAAAGTACTGAAGAAGCGCGGAGAAGCGCTCATCAATACTCAAAGCGGCAATACTCTGCTCCAGATTCCTCAGAGACTCCTGAAGAACCTCCAGTTTTTTCGCCGTCTCTTCAAGGGTCGTGACTTTTGTAGTCCACGCGTTCAGATTCTCCTCAAAACGAGCCAGAGAGGATTCCATGGCTTTTCTTGCCCGGGAGAGATCCTCAAGAGTTTGGCTTTTCTCGGCCAGGGTAGCAGAGAGGGCACGAATTTCCTCTTCAAGGCCTTTCACCATTTTGAGCTGTCCCTCAAGGTCGGCAATCCTCTGCCCCATCTCGGCCATACTCTGGGGAACTGCACGAGTTTCTTCCAGACCTTTTTCCACTGCCACCATTCTCCCAGCGATATTCCGGACGTCTCGAGAAACACCGGTCAACGAAACAATCACAACCAGCGAGACGCCAAGAGCAAGAAAAGCGATAATAAGGGCAAGCCAGTTCTTCAAGGTGACACCCCCTCCGTTCTCGGGCTTCCCTTGAATTATAGCACACTCAGGGGGAAAAACACGTCAGAAGGAGGAAGAAGGAGACCAAGGAGGAGGAAGAGGAGGAGAAGACCACACAAAAGGACGAAGACCAGAATACACCAGTTTCGTCCTTTCCGACGCCGGAAAGAGAATTGAGACGGAACGGGGTGCCTCACGTTTCAGTCTTCGTCCATGATTCGAGCATAGACCATTCGGGCAAAGTCCTTTTTAGTCGCCCGGTCCACAAACTTCAACGCCTTCAGGAGTTCGTACTCGTCCTCCCGGAGATTCCCCTGGCGGAAATGACGGTCGAGTTCCGGAACCTGAAAGTGGGCAAGACTCATTGTGGCGATGAGGTAATTCCGACCATCCCTGGTCTTCACCCGGGCTTCGAGCTTCTCGACTACCGAGACGTCCCCGGAACGGTACCGCTCGACGATTTCATCGGCAGAGTACCCGGGAAGACTCCGAAAAACGGTGTGGATCACAATGTCGCCGAGTTCCCTGCCCGATTTTACCTCCTCTTTCACCTCCCACAAAAGAGGCGAAAAGTGAATGGCATCCTCACCAAAGACCGGCTTCAATGCCCCAAAATCCAGACCCAGATCCTCGAGCTTTCGCAGTGCCCGCTCAAGCACAACCTGCCTGGGCTCTTCCTTTGGTTCCTCGCTCCGGATTTCTTCCAAAGGGACAGTCTCAACCGTCTCCTGAGACTCCAGGGGTTCAACGCTTTCTGCCACCTCCTCTTCTCTCTGTGCTTCACGCTGAGCAGCAAAACGTGGCTTCCTCAAAACGCGTTCGGGCTCTTCCTCTTTTCGGGAAGCTACTGCTCGCCGCAAGCGCGGTTTTTCCGGTTCCTCTTCCTCGTACTCCTCTTCCCGCCAGAGCCTCCGTTCCCGGGCATTCTCCCGGAGGATGAGCACAATACTGATGAGGATGGCCACAATGAGCACAGCAAGGACAAGGCCAATGATATCCTGGATGCGTAATCCAAACTGCATATCCCCACCCCTTATTCTTTCCGGTCAAAATAGATGTTCTTCCCCCACGCCGAAAGGGGAATGCCCATGACCACGTCATCGGACACCAACCCCTCCCGTCTTGCCACAACACCAATACGGTACATGATACGGTTGTCCACGTTCAAAAGGGAGGCCACCTTCACCGCCGACCCAAGGGCAATCCCCAGGTCCAGAAGTCGCATAACGCATTGAGGTCCCTTGAATTCCCTCTGTTCCTTGGGAACAAGATCCACACACCGTTCCAAGCCACAGGCCCCACAGTTGAGCCCTGCAGGTTGAGCATCCTTCAAGCCCACAAGCACCACTGCCTGGGAGTCAAGGACGTTTTTCCCGTCACGAATAAACCCCCGGATTCCACTTTCCTCCCCGTACCGGATCATGGCCTCTCCGAGCTTCTGCACTGCTTCTCCCTCAAGAATGGTCACGGTCACAAAATCCTTTCCCACTGCCTTCGGTGCCGTTTTCGCTGCAATCACCATGAGTCGCGCCACTTCCAGGATGGCTTCCTTCACGTTCCCATCCTCCCTTCTACTGGAGAATGAAGTTACGAAGCCCCAGGGACCTGCCATACTCCAGAACTTCCCGGTAGGTCCGGTCACTCACAAGGTGGGCAATCTCTGGAAAGTCCTGCGCCCGGTAGAGAGGGCGGTACTGCCGAAGAAGGGTAACGAAAACGTCCCGGGAGATCTCCGTGGCAAGGAAACGGAGATTTTCTTTAGCCTCTTCCTCAAGGGAAGGGATGATGAGAATGCGGACGATAAGCCCCTGACGCGCGATACCTTCTGCATCGAGCACCACGTTGCCCACCTGCAGGAACATCTCCCGGATGGCTTCCCGGCACACTTCAGGGTAACGGGGTGCCTGGGAATACCGTATTGCACTCTCTTCTTTTGCGTACCGCATGTCGGGAAGATAGATGTCCACAAAGCCCCGCAGAAGCCGGAGGATCTCGGGGTCCTCGTAACCACTGGTGTTATAGACAATAGGGATACGGAGACCTTCCTGGCGAGCACGGTCAACGGCTTCGAAAATCTGCGGAACAAAGTGCGTTGGCGTGACGAGATTGATGTTGTGGCATCCCTGCCGTTCCAGAGACCGCATCATAGCGGCAAGGCCAAGGGAAGTGACCTCAATCCCTTCGCGAAAATGGCTGATCGTGTAGTTCTGGCAGTACACACAGGCCATATTGCATCCCGAAAAGAAAATAGTTCCCGAACCCCGGTACCCGCTGAGGATTTCCTCTTCCCCAAAGTGGGGATGAAAACTCGCCACCCGGGGAAGCATCCCACCACCACAGAATCCCCGCTCTCCCTTCGTGCGGTCAACACCACACCGCCTGGGGCAGAGGGAACAGGATTTCAGGCGCTCGGAGAGCTCCTGCAGGATCTCCCGGGCTAACACGATACCTTATCCTCCGGAAGATACGGAACCTTCACGAAAATCCCCCGCAAAGGCACATCCAGAGCCAGAAGGTCATGTCGCTCCCCCGGTTCCACTCGAAGGGCCATGCCCGCTGCAACAGGAACGTCCTGGCCATTGACCCTGAGGATGCCCCGACCCTCAAGGATAAAGAAGGTTTCCTCGACTTCCCGGTGGTAATGGGCACCCATGCTGGTTCCTGGCTTCAAGTACACCACGCCACAGTCCAGATGGGGTCCCCGAAAAAGGTACTTGATGCCCCAGTCACCTTCGCGAAAAGTCCTATCTCTTTCGTGGACGATCTCCACACTCTCCCTCCTCACCATACCTCCTCAAGGAGCGTTCGAAGGTCTTCCGGAGCCATCGGACGGGGATTCTCAAGGATGCTCCGTCCAATGCGTTCCTCCCGCACCACCCCGCCCAGGGCTTCACGAGGAACACCGAAATCCCGCAGCCTCGTCCGAAGTCCCACCCCCCGCACAAAGTCCTCAAAGGCCCGTGCAAGAAGCTCTCCCCAATCCTCGCGTTCGCCGCCCTGAAGACCCACACAAAGGGCGACATCCCGATACCTTTCCTTAAGCACTTCCTTGTTGAAGCGAATGACTGGAGGCAGGAGCAGACCACAGGCCTCCCCATGGGGAATGGCAAATTCCGGTCCCACCATGTGGGCGAGACCATGACAGGCCCCGGAGGAGGCATTGGCAAAAGCCATGGCACTCAGCATGCTGCCCTTGGCCACCTGTTTCCGGAAAAAGGCATTCTCCCCCTCTCGGACCGCCTGGGGCAGGTACTCCCAGAGAAGACGCATGGCTTCAAGAGCAAGCACATCGGTCACGACGTTTGCCCGGGGGCTCGTGTAGGCCTCGATAGCCTGAACCAGCGCATCAACCCCACTTGCCGCAGTGTGATAGGGGGAAAGGGAATGGGTGAAGGTAGGGTCGATGATGGCCACCCGGGCAACCAGAAAAGGGCTTCGCAGACTCTTTTTGAGTTTTCTCGTGGCATCGGTCAGAACGGCGTTGTTGGTCATTTCCGAACCTGTTCCCGCAGTGGTGGGCAAGGCAATCCAGGGAAGCCCAGGACGAGCAAGAGGCGCCCCTTCAAAGTAAGGGACAACACTTTCCCCGTTCGGCAGAACTCCCGCAATGGCCTTGCCACAGTCCAGGACGCTCCCCCCTCCCAGAGCCACAACACTGTCACAGCGGGCTTCTCTTGCCATCCTTATCCCCTCATCGACCACCTCAAGGGTGGGCTCGGGAGGGACTCCGCTGAAGACTACCGCCTCAAGACCGTGTCTGGCCAGGGAGCCGAGGACGTCCTCGAGGATTCCTGATTCCCGGGCAAAACGTTGCCCCACAACCACAAGGGGACGTTTCCCAAAACGCCCAAGATGCTCTCCAACCCGTCTCCCCTCACCTGGGCCAAAGTAAATCTCCTGGGGCAAGCGAAAAACAAAGGACTCCTCCATCAGGGTTCCCCCACAATCTGGATGATGATGGTTCGCAGGCGGGGACGGTTGTCGAAGTCCACAAGGACGATGTCCTGCCATGTCCCAAGAAGGAGCTTTCCGTTCACAAAGGGCAAGACAAGAGACGGACCAGAAGACTGAGCCCGCACATGGGCATACCCGTTTCCATCCTGCCAGCGGGCGTTATGCTCGTAAAAATGGGAAGCCGGCGCAACCCGCTCCCAGAAATCCCTGATGTCCTTGACGAGTCCTGGCTCGAACTCGGTCGTCGTGAGAGTTGCCGTTGTTCCGGGAACGAAAAGGCAGAGAATCCCCACACGAAGACCGGACCGCTCAAGGACTTTCGCCACCTCTTCCGTCAGCGGAACGATATCGGTATGGCCTTTCGTCTCTACCCGTAGCTCTTCCGTGACGACCAGAACCCATCACCCCCTTAGAGCTTTCGCCACACCCCAACGACTCTCCCGATGACGCTCCCCGAACCTTCTCCCTCCCAAAGGTCGTCCCGCTCCAGGAACACCCTCCCCTGACTCACAAGGAAAAGCAGCGCTCCATCCCCAAAAGTCTCTCCCCGCTCCACAAGAAGATAATCCCCCTCGAGGATATGCCAGCGGCTGAACGCCCCATTCTGTACCCGAAAGACGAAATACTCCCCCTCGCCGACGAAATGCCTGGGGAAGGGGAAAAAGGCACGGGTGAATTCAAGACACACTCCCTCCCGACCCTGGGTTACTCCGCGAAGAAGAGGCACAAAGACAATCTCTTCTGAAGGGAGACTCTCTTCGCTTGAGGAGACCAGCTCAATAGCCCGGGGCTTTGCCGGTTTTCGACGGATGAAACCCTTGGCCTCGAGCTTCCGGAGGTGGTAATGGACGCTGCACGATGATTGCAACCCCACTGCCTTCCCAATCTCCCGAACCGTAGGAGGATACCCCCGCTCCTGACAGTAACGGGTGATGAAGGACAGAATTTCCTCTTCCCGGGGAGAGATAGGACCTTTCGGTTTCATGGCCTTCAGGGAATAACCGGGCACGTCAGGGTCCTTTTGACCCCGTTCATAGATTGAATTTCCTTGAGCACAACCTCCCCAATTTCCCGGTTGCTCTCTACTTCCACAAGGGCAATAAGGTCGAAAGGTCCCATGATACGGTCAACCCGGAGGAAGTACGGAAGCTGACTCAGTTCCTTTTTGATTCCCTGAGCCTTTCCAGCCTGGACCTGGATAAGGATATACGCCTGAACCGCCAAACACCTGCACCCCTATAAGACATCCCGGGATGTCACCCGGATGATTTCCTCGATGTACCGTCGAAGCGCCTCGGGAAGACCGGGAAGATCAAGGTTCAGAAAACCCTGGGTAAGTAGCGACAGAGCCTCTTCCCTCTTCAGTCCCCTCGCCCTGAGGTAATTCACTGCTTCCTCTTCAAAAGGACCCACCGCTGCCTCGTGGGACAGCCGGGCTCTGGGAGCTCCATGCACCTCAAGCTCCGGCACAGAGACAATCTGGGCTCTGGGAGAAAAGAGCATACCCTTGCACTCCAGGTGAGCCTGAACCTCATCGTGGTACGCAATGAGCCGGCCACGAGCGAAAACCTGCGCTTCGTCCGTTGCACACACCCGGGAAATAGAGCTTCCCCGACAACCCCGGTTCTTCAGAAGGAGGGTGGACCCAAGATCAATATAGGAGTTCCCCTTGGCAAAGACGATATTCTGAAACGTTGCCTGCGCTCCCTCGCCCTCGAGGAAAACCTGGGGGAAAGCCTGAATGGAAGCCAGAGGTTTCAAAAGCACATAGGTACTGCTGAAAAAAGCATTCTTCCCCAGTCTTGCCGCGGTTCGGGGACGGACGTGGAATGCCTCTCCCCAGTTGTGCACCATGGTGAAGGTGAGACGGGCATTATCTCCAAGGTAGAACTCGCTCACCCCGATATGGACCCCACTCTCGTTTCCCCGTACCGAGGCACACCCAGTGATGAGATTCGCCTCAGCTCCTTCTTCAAGGATGACGATGTTGTGGACACTCTGCACCCGTGCCCTCTCTGACATCAAAAGGCAAGCCTGAAGAGGGATCTCCACTTTTGTGTGGGCGAACACCCTAATGAAGTATCCCTCTGTCGGGCAGAGCTCGGCAAAGGCCGTGTATTTGTCGGCATCAACGGGAACAAGACCCCACCAGTATTCGAAAAGTTCCGGGTACTTCTGCAGAGCCTCCTGAGAGCTCATGATCTCAAGCTTGCCCTGAAACGCCCGTTGCACCCGCTCGTACACTGCTGAGCGGTCCACCTGAAGGTACGTAGCAGCCTTCTCTCCCTCAAGCTCCACCCCCGCGTAGAGCGCTGCCTCTTTCAGCTGGTCCTCAATCTCCCGGACATCCTCAACCCGTTCCCGGGGGGAACAGAGGTAGAACTGAGAGAGATCGATATCCGGTCCCAGAGGGGCTTTCTTCGTAAGCGCCTTCTCCGCGCGTTCCCTCAGGTCTCGCAGGTACTCTTCCTGAACCTTCATCGCTCGCACCTCGCACATTCCTGGTACCCTCGTTCCCTGATGTCGGCGAAAAGGTCACGGGGATTGCCACTGCAAACAATTCGGCCGTTCATGAGCACGTGCCCCCGATCGGCATTGAGGTACTCAAGAATATACCCCGTGTGGGTGATGATGAGACCAGACCGTTTTTTCGTCCGCACCTGATCCCGCTCAAAGAGTTCTCGGAGAGCCTGACCCACGAGGGCAATGCTGTCCAGGTCAACCCCCGATTCCGGCTCGTCCACCATGGAGAAGAGGGGGCGCTGCAGAAGGAGCTGGAAAAGCTCGGCCCTCTTCATCTCCCCACCGGAAAAGCCCTTACCCACCTCCCGATCAAGGAGATAGAGGCAGTTCACCCGCGATGCCGTCTCTTCGAGGGCATCGGTCAAGCCTCGCTTTTCAAGCACCAGGCGACCAAGCGTTCGAAGCGTAATGCCGCTTATGGTGGGTACTTTCTGAAAGGCCATGCCAATACCCATTCTGGCTCGCTCTTCTACATCGAGATTTGTGATGTCCTTCCCCTGGAAGAAGATTCGTCCTCCAACAATCCTGTACCCCGGCATCCCCATAATGGCCATGAGGAGCGTCGTCTTCCCCGCTCCATTGGGACCAAGGAGGACATGAACTTCTCCTTCCTGGATCTCGAGGTTCACGCCATCGAGAATCAGAGTATCGCCAACGGCCACCTTAAGCTGCTCGATGTAGAGCATGCCTTTGCCCCCCTTCCCATTATAGCACACTACACCATGACCACCTGGGGCTTGTCGAAACCATTGAACGTCGTTGCCGAAGCCCAGGAGTACGCTCCGATATCCGGGACCACCACGAGGTCGTCAACCTCAAGAGGAGGAAGCACAACGTCCTCGGCCACAACATCCAGCGAATCACAGGTTGGTCCGGCAAGGGTGCAGAGGACTTCCTGGTCACTCTCCTTCAGAGCATAGAAGGAAAAGCGAGCCTTATCAAAGGGAATGGCCGAAAAGGTTCCGTAAAGCCCATCATCCAGGTAGTACCAGATTCTCCCTGAACGCACCGCTTTCCCGATCACCCGAGTGACGAGTATTCCCGCATTCCCCACAATGCTCCGGCCTGGTTCTGCAATAACCCGGAAACCCCGGGAGAGGAAAGGTTCAAGAAGTGGATACACCACTTCACTCACAATCTCAAGACTTGCAGGTCCTCCTTCACTCGCATAGGTGGAGAGGGGGAATCCTCCACCGATATCGATGAGGGTAAGGAAAAGACCCCGTGCCTGGGCCTTCAAAAGGACTTCCTCCACAATATGGAGTGCCGTGGCGTACGTTTTAGGATTGTGGCAGGGCGACCCCACATGGAAGCTCAGACCCACGGGGGCAAGCCCCATGTCCTGAGCCCTCAAAAGGAGCTCCAGGGCCTCCTCCGGCTCGGCACCGAACTTGTACGAGAGGTCGATGCGACTCCCATTGGAAGGGGTTTTCAGGCGAAGAACGAGTTTCGCCTCGGGGTAGTACCGCTGAATCTTTTTCAGCTCCTCTTCGTTGTCGTACGTCATGAGAGAAACCCCAACCCTCCGGGCGTAGAGAATACCCTCCCGGCGCTTAACGGTGTTAGCGAAAATCATCCGCTCCGGAGCAACACCAAAACTCATTACCAGGGCAATTTCCTGTTGCGAGGCCACATCGAAAGAAGAACCCAAAGAGGCCAGAAGGCCAACCACCGAAGGGTGAGGGTTCGCTTTCACCGCGTAGAAAACCTCCACCCCCGGGAGGAAACGCTGAAATGCCCGGTAGTTCCTGACAATGCGTTCCCTCAAAAGAATGAGGAGAGGGGTACCAAACTGGCTGGTCAGCTCTTCAATCCGCTCTTCGCCCAGTGGAAATGCCCGCTCTTCGAGAACCCGCAATCGCTTTCCCATGTATGCACAGTCACCCGATTCCCAGGAAGTACCTCTCTGCGAGGTCCGCATGAAGTATAGTCATTTCCCACCCCCTTTGCAATACACTCCTGCGAATTTCTTCCCAGCTCTCACCGGACAAGAAGCCACCAGAGCATCACTGCCGAGAGGAGGTACACCGCTGGATGTATCCCCCGGCCCCTTTTCAGAGAAAGTCCAAGGAGAGCAAGGCCCAGAATCCCAAAGGCCATTCCTCCTGCAAAAGACAAAGTTCCCAGAGTCATTCCAAGGAGCAAAGCGGCAGGAATACCCTCAGACGCATCCACAAAATCCACGCGACTTAAGGGTTCCAGGGCGAAAATTCCCCCAAGAAAAAGGGCGGGAGCGGCAAAGAAGGAGGGAAGACCGGAACAATACGGCACTGCGAAAAGGCTCAGAAGGAGTAAAACCCCGCACACCACTCCAGCAAGCCCTCGTCGTCCCCGTTCCGCTATCCCGATGACGCTCTCTGGCGCCGGAAAAAGCCCGGGAACCCCAAAGAGGATCCCGAAAACGGCCATCAGGGTACCCAGGAAAAGCCCCCGGGAGAACTTGGTAACACTCCCCTGCACTCCGAGGGTACTCAAACGCATGAGGTACCCACCCAAAGACCCAAAGGTCTCAAAAAAGACGAACACGGAAACCACACCGGCAAGGCCGACAGTCCCATACTGCAGTGCTCTGGGAATATCCAGGGCAAACAGCAGGGAGGGAGAAAGTGCAGGAGGATTTCCCCTCATCCCAAAGGACCACAAACCCCTCCACAGAGAAAAACCCAGCGCAGCGAGCACTCCAAAGCACGTAGCCCCTTTCAGGCGGATACCGTATCCCGCTGAGACCACGAAAAGGCCGAGGAACACCGCCAGGACCCGGGGATGGGCAAGGTCCCCAAACCCGAACCACCCGGACTCTTGGGGAACGAGAATCCTCGATTCCAGAAGCCCCCGGAAAAGGAGCAGAAGACCAAGGCTTCCCGAAAGGGCAAAGCGAAAGTTGGGTGAGAGCCTGTGGAAGAAACGGTTCCATCCCGGAATGGAAGCAAAAAGAAACGCCACAAGGCTTCCAAGAAAAAATGTCCCCAGGGCCACTCTCCAGGGAAGCCGCAGTTCCCCACACAGGACAAGGTAGAACGCCACAAGATTGAGTCCCGGAATCACCACAAAAGGGAGATCCATGACGAGGCTGAAGCAGAGTGTTCCAAAAGCAGACACAAGGATCACCGCAAAAAGAGGGGAGGGTACTCCTGCACCCTCAAGAAGCCCTGCAATCATAAAGAGAAGCGGGGAAATCCCCAAAAAGAGGGCAACTCCTGCAAGCACTTCCTGGTTCCACCGGAAGTTCCCCCTCACCAGTCTTCCTTCCCTCCTTCCTTTCCCCTACAATACTGGCAAAAAGGAGGGAAAAGTCCTGTGGGTGCGGCAAAAAACCGGGTAGCTCTCCTTCTTTTTGGCCATGCCTGCATTGTTCTGGGGTGCTTGCTCATCACCTGGGGGGTGTACCTTCTCCCCTTTTCTCGCCCCGTCCTCTCCCATATTCTCACCCGCCCGCTTTTCTGGGGTCTCTTTTCCCTTATGGGCGGGGTGTGCGCCAACTTCCACGGTTTTTGCCGTTGCGTGCGTGGAGAATGGAGACAGCAACGCTGAGGGGAGGTCAACACCTCCCCAGAAAGTCACGGCGCAACCGTACCCGAAACTACTGTTGGGCTCACGCAGGCGTTCCCCGCCTCATCGGTCACCACAAGTGGACCCGCAGGGGCAAAACCCACGATAACGCTATCCCCGGCAACAAGTTGCGAAACAGCATTCCCAGTGATGGTCACGGTTTTTCTGTCAGTGGCAAGCTGGATGCTCGTGGGAATGAACACCGACGACCCGGTGACGCTCACCGTCCAGAACCCTCCCAGAGGAAGGGTGAAAAGGACCATGTCATTCACCACAATGGGTTCGCTGAAGACCACGGTAACCCTGGGTGGGGTACCACCAGAAGGAGTACTGGCCCGGGCGGTGACGCTGGACAGCTCAGGTGGGGTGCCATCAACCACCAGGGTGAAGGAAATCCTGGGGCTTTCCACAAGCACCGGGTCCTTGGCGGCAAACTCAAGGAGAAACGTCCCTTCCGTGGATCCCGAATTCCAGGTAAAGGTGAACTCTCCTGAAGCACTGGTTGAAGTAGTGTCCAGGAGATTCCCTCCCTGGTACACCCGAATCTGGACGTTGGCCGGTCCACGACCGGTAAAAACGACGTTCTGGTTGGGTTGCACAGCATCACCGCTTGAGAGCACCCGTACCCCCACGATCTCCGCCTTGAGAATTTCCGGCGCCTGGGTCTGTCCTGGTCCTGGAGAGGGGGAAGTTGCCGGTCCACCGGAAGGACCACACCCAAAAATCCCCAGAACCAGAGTCACAAGAAGAGCCCCCACCACAACCTCTTGAAGTCGCATTGCCTGCTCCCCTTTCCTTTCAAGATACCCCCCCATTATACCACTCTTCAGGCGGCCTCCTTCTCTTTCTTTTTCCTCTTCCGAGGCCGTACCTTCCCATAGGTCCCCATGAAGATTTTCCCCCGCCGTGTCCGGTGATCGCCTTTGCCCATGTCCACGCAACCTCCTTTGGTGGTTTTTTCCTTTAGTATACCGGAGGATTCTCCTATCGAGAAGAGGAATGTTCCTCCCCTTCTGGTACAATGGAAGGGGGGAGTACGCATGGAACGGGGTATGGTTTTCTCGCTCTCAGAGCTTCTGGAGATGATTGGCGAAACCCTGGAAGCGTGTTTTGCTGCCCCTCTCTGGGTTGTGGCAGAAATCGCCGACCTTCGGTTTGATCAGACTGGTCACTGTTACCTGGAGCTTGTGGAAAAGCACAATCAGGAACTCCGGGCTCGGGTGAGGGGAACCATTTGGGCCTCTTTCTCCTCGGTGCTCTCCTCGTTCTCCGCCGTGACCGGCAGAACCCTGGCAAAAGGCATGGAAATTCTCGCCCTTGTCAGGGTTCGTTTCCACCCGGTGTACGGTCTCTCCCTGGACATCCGGGACATTGACCCCCAGTATTCCCTGGGAGCAATGATGCGCCACAAAAAGGAAGTGCTCTCTCGTCTCGCCCAGGAAGGGTATCTGGAGAGGAATCGTTCCCTCCCCTTTCCCCTTATCCCCCAGCGCCTGGCTGTTCTTTCCTCTCCTCATGCCGCAGGCTTCGGGGACTTCCTTGCCCACCTCCAGGAAAACCCCTACGGCTTCCGGTTCCAGGTTGAACTCTTCCCTGTTTTCGTTCAGGGAGAAGAAACCGAACTCACCTTCCTTTCGGCCCTTGAGGAAGTCCGCAGGCGGGCCAGAGACTTCGATGTACTCGTCATCCTCCGGGGCGGCGGAGCTCAGTCAGACCTTCACTGGTTTGATAGCTACACCCTGGGGAAGGCCATTGCTACTTTTCCTCTTCCTGTTCTTGTGGGCATTGGGCACCAGAGAGACGAAACCATCCTTGATGCCGTGGCGTACCACTCTCTGAAAACCCCAACAGCCGTCGCGGATTTCCTCATCGAACGCATGCGAGCGTTTGACGAACTCGTCCTTACGGCGTACCTTGCGCTCAAAGGCACTGTGACGCGTCTTCTCCAGGACCAGAAAATTACTCTTACGGAGCTTTCTGCACATCTTGAGCGACGCAGCCGGAATGCTCTTGAGGGTGTGCAGGAAACGACCATGCAGCTTCGATGGAGGCTTAAAGAGTGCGCACGTCGTACCTTAGAGAAAAACGACAACGCGTTTTCGGGAATCTGGCAGAAGCTGGGTGACGCTTTGAAGGCGACGTTTCTCACCCACACCGCTTCTTTAGAGCAAATCACCCGGGCTGTGGCGCTTCTTGACCCTCACAATACCCTCAGACGAGGGTACACCCTGACCTTACGGCAGGGGAAAATTATGAAGAGCGCAAAGGAGTGCGCCCCTGGAGATGTTGTAGAGACGAGGTTCTGTGATGGATGGATACAAAGCGAGGTGACAACCCGTGGGTCCTTCTGAGAACCTTACCTATCGGGAGGCCCTGGCAGAACTCCAGGCCATCGTTCAGGAGCTCGAGGACGGCATGGTCGATATTGACCTCCTTGTGGAAAAGGTGAGGCGGGCTTCGTTTCTTTGTCAGTTCTTGCGACAGAAACTCCGAACCACAGAAGAGGAGGTACAGAAGATTCTGCAGGAAACCGAGCACCTCACTCCTGAACAATGAGGTCCCCGCCGCACGATTGGCACTCAAACTGGATGGTGCTGTGGTGGATGCCGAACTCTTTCCAGAGGATTGCAGCGATTTCCCGCCGAAGCACATCCACCTCCTGCAAGGTTGCGCAGGTCGTCACCACGTGGAATTCTGCGTAGTGTTCTCTTTCGTTCAGCGACCAGAGGTGGAGGTGGTGGACGTTCTCCACTCCTGCAATGGCTTCAAGACGTTTTTTGAGAGCCTCCGGTTGGATGTGTGGTGGAGTCCCCTGCATGAGGATATGGATGGTTCTCCAGAAAAGCGGAAAGGCCTCCCGCAGAACAAAGACCACTACCCCCAAGCCCACGAGGGCGTCAAGCCATGTCCACCCCAGGGACCTTGCCATCCCAACCCCCAAAACCACTGCGCAGGAGGAAAGGGTATCAGCCACAAGGTGCACAAAGGCGCTTCGGATGCTGAGGCTCTCTCGGGAAGAGGAAAAGAGAAGAACGGCAGAGCCAAAGTTTCCCAGAAGCCCCACAACGGCCACGAGAAGCGCCACCTCAAGCCGGAGAGGTGAAGGACGAAAGAAACGTTCCGTAGCTTCCCGCACAAGATACGCTGCTACCCCAAAAAGGAGCAGTGTGTTCACAAACGCCGCAAGAATCTCCGCTCTCCGGTAACCATAAGTTTTCCCGGGCGTTCGAGCCCGCAAGGCAAGACGCAAGGCGAAAAAAGCGGTGAAAAGGGAAAAAATATCCGCGAGATTGTGCAGGGCATCCGAAAGGAGGGCCAGGCTCCCCGAGAGGAGTCCTCCCACAACCTCAGCCACAAAAATTCCGGTGTTTAGGGCAATGCCAAGAGAAAGCGGCAACAGGGTACGGTGGGAGCTCTTTTCCTTGAGGCTCATGGGAACCCCAGAGCCCCGGAGCGCTCCGGGGCTCTGCCTCACTCGATGGTAATCGCTTTTTCACTCCTCCAGAGGCCGTGAATGTTACAGTACGACGTAGCGTAGAGGACCCCAGAACGGTCGAGTTTCACGGCAAAGAGCGCCTGGGGTTCGGTGTGCGCAGGACCCTGGTTGGCCCCCGCAACGCTCTCCCCATGAGCGGTGAACTCCACCCTCCCCAGCTGGTATGGGAATTTCTCCCCCTCAGGGGCGAAGTAGAGTTCAATCCACCGGATGTGATGCTCGGTAGTGTTGGGATGGGGGATTTCCTTGCCCACGGTCACCCGGAAGACCGCAACTTCCCCCTTTTTCACCACTTCCGGCCCCTCGAGGACCGGGACGTGCTTTTCTTGCTTCCAGTCTGCCGACTGAAAAAGGTTCTCAAAGGCCATGGACACCACCTCCTCAAAAACTCTTGAACGACGCTTTAGGCGTGCCACAGATGGGGCAGAACTCTGGGACCTCCCCTTCCACCGTGTAGCCGCAGACAGGACAGATGGACACCACACCGAGTTCCATATCCTTCCCCTGCAGCGCCGCTTCCTTGGCTTTCTGGTACATCCTGGCGTGGATTTTCTCTGCTTCCAGGGCGTAATGCGTACTTTTCTCGGATTCCTTCTCCCCCTGGAATTTCGCTACCTCATGGTACACCGGGTACATTTCCTCCACCTCAAAGGTTTCTCCTGCAATGGCCATGTCAAGGTTCGCCACCGTGTCGTTGATGTTGCCTAAAGCCCGGTAGTGGTTCGTGGCATGGACCTGCTCCGCATAGGCTATGGCCCGGAAGAGGCGAGCGATGTTCGGCTTTCCCTCTTTTTCCGCCACCTCGGAGAAAATAAGGTACCGCATGTGGGCCTGGGACTCCCCGGCGTAGGCATTTTCCATATTGGCCTGGGTCATCTTGTGGGGAATCTTACTCACCTGGACATCCTCCCTTCTTTGGGCTTTTTAGGCAAAAACCACGGCCCGCTTTTTTCTATTCCCACCCCTAAACTTTTCTTTGCTTCTGCCGAACATTAGGGATGGAAGGGAGGAAGACCATGGCCATTCGAATCCGGGAAAACCACCTCAGCGGGAATCAATACCGGGCCATCATCGCCTGTACCCTTGTGGAGGAAAAGCCGACCCTCTCCCAGAGGGAGACGGAGAACGCTCCCGAGAATACCCCAGAGCCTGCTCTGCGCCGAGAAAAATGAGGTACAATGGAAGGGAGAAGCGGCTCTGGAGGTGAAACCATGCGGTACATCGAACTCCATGGGGCAAAGGTCCCGGTTATTGGCCTTGGCACCTGGGACCTGCGGGGTGAAGAGGGATATCGGGCGGTCTTGAGCGCGCTCTCTTTGGGATACCGGCACATCGACACCGCCGAATTCTACGATAACGAAAAGGAGGTTGGGCGGGCCATCCGGGATTCGGGAGTTCCCCGGGAGGACATTTTCCTCACCACCAAAGTCTGGTACACCCACCTGCGTTTCCAGGACCTCATCCACTCCTGCGAGGAGAGCTTGAGAAAGCTCAGCACCGACTACGTTGACCTCTACCTCATCCACTGGCCCAGCGAGGCCGTCCCCCTTGAGGAGAGCCTCAGAGCCATGGAGAAGCTGCACAAAGAGGGGAAGGTTCGCTTCATCGGGGTGAGCAACTTCGACGTGGCTCTTCTTGAAAAAGCCAGGACACTGACTACCCTTCCCATCCTCACCGACCAGGTGGAGTACCACCCCTACCTCTCCCAGAAACCCCTCCTTGAATACTGCCAGAAACACCGTATCATTCTCACCGCATATTCCCCCCTTGCCAGGGGCCGGCTCTTTGGGGATCCTCTTCTCCAGGACATTGCCAGGAAGTACGGAAAGACTGTTTCCCAGGTTGTCCTCCGCTGGCTCATCGAACAGGATATGGTGGCGGCCATTCCCAAGGCGAAAGACGTGAAACACCAGCGGGAAAACCTTGAAATCTTTGATTTCTCCCTCACCCAAGAAGAGCACAAAGCCATCGCCCGTCTGGACCGGGGAGAAAAGGTGGCCTCACGGCTTTGATGGGGCGGTACATTCTCCTGTTCTTGTTCCTCCTGGCCCTTTTTCCACCTTCTCTGGGGGACGCGCTGCCACGGTACGTCTTCCTTTTCATTGCTGACGGACTGGGCCAGGAGGAAATCGACCTGTATATGGCTTTGGCCGCAGCCAGGGGACGTATCCCTGCCTTTGCGGATTTCCCCATCCGGGTTTTCCTGGACAACCGGACCGCACAGGGTGGCATCCCGGACTCAGCTTCCGCAGCCACAAGCATCGCCTGCGGGGTGAAGGTTTCCCAGGGCGTGCTGGGCGTGGATGGTCAGGGTCGTCTCCTTGAGAACGTTGCCCAGGTGGCGAAAAACCAGGGACTCCGGGTTGGCATCGTCACCAATGTCGCCGTAAACGACGCTACTCCCGCGGCCTTCTACGCCCACGTCCCGTCTCGAAAATCCTACGACGACATTGCCTGGCAACTCGTGGAGTCCGGCTTTGACCTTTTTGTGGGAAGTGGGATCGCAAGCTCAGGTGAAGCATCACGGGAAAGGATTCTTGCTTTAGCCCGAAAGAAGGGGTACAGGGTTATCCAGGACCCTGCCGCCTTCTTCTCGCTTAAGCCTGCTTCCCTTCCGGTCATTGCCCTTCTCCCCTTCACCTTCGCCATTGACCGGAGGGATCCTGCACCGAGCCTTGCCTCTTCCGTCCGGAAGGCCATAGAGCTCTTGCAGGATTCTTCGGGGTTTTTCCTTGTGGTGGAGGGTGGACGCATCGACTGGTGCAACCATGCAAACGACATTGCCTCGTCTCTTGCTGAGGTTGAGGATTTTGAAGCCGCCGTCCGCGTTGCCCTTTCCTTCGGGAAAGCACACCAAGACGAAACCCTGATTCTTGTGACCGCCGACCACGACACCGGTGGCCTCATGTTCAGGAGAAACCCCCTCCCCAGAATTCCCCCACAGGCCTTCTCATACGAGCGATTTCTGGCAAAGCTCAGAACCACTCCCAAGAAAGAAGAAGCCCTCTTTGCGCTTTTCGTCTCCACCTGGGGTGAGGAAACCCTGCAGGGTCTTGAAGAGGAACTTGCCAGAGCTTCTTCGGAGTTCCTCGTTCATGGAAACGGCAACGCTCTCTGGATACGGCTGGTTCGGCTACTTGCTGAGCGAGAAGGTCTTTTCTGGTCCACCACGGGACACACTGCTTGCCCTGTGCCGCTGTACGCCTGGGGAGAGAGTTCTCAGGTTTTCCAGAACGCCTCAAGCAACACGGATATTGCCAAGCTCCTGAAAGCCCTCCTCAAGAAGCAGGTTGTCCCTGAAGAGGTGTTTTGATATAAATGGAAGGGGAGACCCATGAGACAGGTGGGGAAGGTTCTGCGCACTGAAGGTGAATACGCTCTGGTCCATGTGGAGAAGCGCCTGGGATGTGGAGGGGAAAGATGCCCCCTAAGCTCCTCCCTCATCGATGATTCTGGAAGCGACTTCTACACGGTGCGGGCCCGAAACGACGTCCACGCCTGCCCGGGGGATACGGTTTTCGTCGAAGTGCGGGACACCGTAGCACTCTCCGTTGCCTTCTTCCTGTACCTCTTCCCCATTCTCCTCGCCTTAGGCGTGTACCTGCTTTTTCTTGTGCTTTTTGCCCGGCAGGTCCTTGCGCTTTTTGGGCTCTTTGGAAGTCTGGTGGGGTCGTTCTTCTTCCTTCGCCGGCTCAATGAACGATTCGTGATAGAGTACCGGGTGAGCGCCTTCGTACACCCTGAAACGTGCAATCAGTGTCCTCTGCAACCAGGGAAAATCCCCCAGGGTGAGAACCGTGATTGAGATGCTCAGGGCTTTTCTTGGGAGGAAAGGGCGGGGATACGGGGCGCTGGCTTTTGGGTTCCTCCTCCTTGGTGCCGGTACACTCTTCCACGCAAGGCTCATGGAAACTTCCCCATCCCTCTTCCTCTTGCTCCTTCTTGGGGGCATCGTCGTGCTCTTTTTTGGGGTCGTGTCCCTCTTCTTCGAGGAACGCATCCTCACCCAGAAGGCAAAGGCCCAGGAACGCCTCCTTGAGTTCCTCATGGAGTACACCCCGGACCGCATCTACTTCAAGGACCGGCAAAGCCGCTTCATCGGAGGGAGCAAATCCCTGGTAAGATACTTTGGCCTCAAGCGAGTAGAGGACCTTCTGGGCAAAACGGATTTTGACTTTTTCTCTCCACCCCACGCCCAGGAAGCCTACGCCGATGAGCAGCGCATCATGGAAACTGGCGAACCCATCGTAGGGAAGGTAGAACTCGAAACCTGGCCCGATGGCCGGACAAGCTGGGTTCTGACCACCAAAATCCCCCTCCGGAACGAAAAAGGGGAAATCACCGGCATTGTGGGGATTTCCAGGGATATTACCGAAATCAAGTTGAAAGAAGAAGCCCTGGAACGGGAGCGGCAATTTTTGAACGACGTCTTCGAAAGTATCCAGGATGGCCTTTGTGTCCTTGACCGGAACTTCACCATCCTCCGGGTGAACTCCTTCATGGAGCGGCTTTATGAACACGCAATGCCCCTCGTGGGGAAAAAGTGCTACGAGGCGTACCATGGCCGCACTTCCCCCTGCTTTTTCTGCCCCACCATCCCCGCCATGGAGAGCGGGAAGAGGGTGACCCACGTCGTCCCCTACACGAAAGAAGGAGCAATCAGAGGGTGGCTTGAGCTCACCGCCCACCCTTACCGGGACAGAGACGGCACCATTCTTGGAGTTATCGAGTACGTGAAGGATGTCACCGAGAGAATTCAGGCCGAAGACGCCCTGCGGGAGAGCGAACGCAAGTTCCGGACCCTCACCCGCCTTGCTCCGGCGGCCATCCTCATCTACCAGGATGGCCGCTACGTCTGGTGCAACGAAGAAGCCGAAAGGATCACGGGGTACTCCCAGGAAGAGCTTTTGACGCTTCCTGTTGAGGCCCTCGTTCATCCTGACTTTGTGGAACGGGTACGGGCAAACGTCGCCAGAAGGCAACGCGGAGAGGAAGGGGAGGCCCAGTACGAGATCAAAATCCTCCGTAAAGATGGGGAAGAACGCTGGATCCTGGTTCGCGGCTCCACCATCCGCTACCGGGGTCGGTTCGCCGGCCTTGCGGTGTGCCTTGATATCACGGAAGAAAAGCGTCGGGAGGCCCGTCTCTTCCACCTGAACCGGGTGCTAAAAGCCGTCCGGAACGTGAACCAGCTCATCGTCCGGGAAAAAAACCGGGAACGTCTCGTCCAGGGAATATGCCGGGAACTCGTCGAGGGGTGCGGGTACACCGGGGCGGGCGTAGTGCTCTTCGGCACTGAGCAACCTTCTGTCATCGCTTTGGGATTTTCTGAGGAGCACCTCAGCACATTCGGTACCGTCTTAGAGCGCATCCTGAAGGATCCCGGGCATCCACAGGACAGGGTCAAAAAGATGGCTCCCACCGATCTCACCGTTCCTTCTTCCCTTCCCCGTCCGGGTGAGGGGCTTTTCGTCGCCCCCCTCAGGTGGGGGGAACGCCTCTATGGGGGAATCGTTGTAGCCCTTCCTCTGCCCTTTCTGAACGACGAGGAAGAAGAAACGCTCTTCCTCGAGCTTTCCCAGGACCTCTCCTTTGCCCTCTACAGTATCGACCTTGAGACCATCCGCGAAGAGGCTCAGCGAGCGCTGCAGGAAAGCGAAGAGCAGTTCCGGACCCTTGCCGAGTCCCTCCCTGTGGCCACCCTCATCCGCGCGCACACCGGATGGGTCTACGTCAACCCCTTCTTCGAGGCCCTCACCGGATACCGGGCAACAGAGCTCACCGACGAACTCTGGTCAGAGATTTCCCCCGAGGGTACTGCGCTACTTTCACGGTGGCACGAAAGAATAGCGATGCTCCCCTTTGAGGCGGAATTCACCCTGACGACAAAGGGCCAGAAAACCAAATGGGTTCTGGCTCGCCTCACGCCCATACGGTACCGCGAGGAAGAGGCGCTCCTTGTGCTCCTTTTGGACCTCACGGAACGGAAACTCGCCGAAGACCGCATCCGCTACCTCACCTTTCACGACACCCTCACGGGTCTTTATAACCGGACGTTCTTTGAGCAGGAAATGAACCGCCTTGACACTCCCGAGAACCTCCCCTTAAGCGTCATCATGGGGGACTTAAACGGCCTGAAACTCGTGAACGACACCTTTGGCCACACCATGGGGGACGAGTTCCTGCGCCAGGCAGCACGCATTCTTGAAGGAGTCTGCAAGGACCGGGGTGTGGTGGCTCGTCTGGGAGGAGACGAATTCGTGGTACTCCTTCCCCGTACCTCAAGTGCTGAAGTCCAGGCGCTTGGGGAAAGCATTCAGGAAGAGTTCAAAAAGACAGCAGTGGCGTCCATCCCGCTGAGTATCTCCCTGGGTTACGGCACCAAGACCGACCCGAACCAGCCCCTTGATGAGGTCCTGCGTATTGCCGAGAACTGGATGTACCAGCGCAAGCTCACCGAAAGCCTGAGCTTCCACAACCAGGTTCTCCAGGCCTTTCGGGCATCACTCCGGGCGGTGACCCAGGAAACCGAGGAGCACTCCCAGCGCATTCGAGAGCTGGCCCTTCGTCTTGGAAAGGCCCTCGGACTCTCCCAGAGGGAACTCGACGAACTGAGCCTCCTTGCCGAATTCCACGATATCGGGAAAATTGCCATTCCCCAGAATATTCTGGAAAAACCTGGTCCTCTGGATGAGGAGGAATGGGCCATTGTCAAAAAGCATCCGGAGGTGGGTTTCCGGATCACCCAGTCCATCTGGGAGCTCTCCTCTATCGCCAACTACATCCTCTTCCACCACGAACGCTTTGACGGTACCGGATATCCCCGGGGGCTTCAAGGAGAGGACATTCCCCTCCTCTCGCGCATCATTGCCATCTGCGATGCGTACGACGTGATGGTAACCGGCCGCCCCTACCGGAAAGCAAGGACTAAGAAAGAGGCTATTGAGGAACTCCGGCGCTGTAGCGGCACGCAGT
Source organism: Candidatus Caldatribacterium sp. (assembly GCA_028275365.1). Lineage (GTDB taxonomy): Bacteria > Atribacterota > Atribacteria > Atribacterales > Caldatribacteriaceae > Caldatribacterium. Next base: position 5,476 of record JAPWUU010000003.1, on the reverse strand, counting down.
TTGACCCCCGGATTGTCGAAGCCTTCATCGAGATCCTCGAAGAGGAAAGACACCAGAATCCCTAAACCCCAAGGTCCATAGGCGCCCGCCCAAGAGACCGGAGCAGGCGAATCGTCTGTTCAACCTGTTCCCGTATGGTTTCCCCCTCGTGAGCCCTTCCGGGATACAGGGTGTAGTATGGTCGGAACTTCAGAGGTGTGACGTTCAGCATCAGCGAGCTTGCCCCGGAAAGCAGGCCCATCCTGCGAGCCTGAGGATCCAGGGTCTCAAAGGCTGTGGTGATGAGGACTTTGGCGTTTTTAGGGTCCACAAGCCGGGCCACCGCCAGGGTGTTGAGCACAAGAGATGGGGAAGGAGGGGGAGAAAACGCCAGGGGGGTTGCCGGATGAGGCAGGAACGGTCCGAAGCTGTACATTTCTGCCGAAAGCGCCCTCGCAAGGAGAATATCCTCAAGGATGTCGGAGAGCTTCTGCCCTGGAAGCCCGATGAGTCCCCCCGTAGCTACAAGGTACCCGAGTTCCAGGGCCCTCTCAAGATGGGCAAGGCGGTGTGAAAGTTTGTACCCCGGATGCAGTTGCTCGTAAAGCCCGGCGTTGCTCGTCTCAAAGCGGAGCAAGATCCCCCTCGCCCCGGCTTCGTAGAGCACCTCAAGCCCCTCAAGACCAATCTCCCCAAAGCTTATGAAGATAAGGACGGCATGACGCCTCTTGATTTCCCGCACAAGCTCTGCAAGTTCTCTCACCGAACGCCCCGGATCCTCCCCGCTCTGGAGCACAAGTGCCTGGAACCCATAGACCTCAACCGCTTCACGCACCGCTTCAAGAATCTCTTCGTCACTCATGCGATACCGCAAAAGAGAGCCATTGTGGGTCGAAAGACCACAGTAGGCGCAATTGCGAAAGCAGAAGTTCGAGATTTCGAGAACCCCATGGACGCACGTGGCGTTGCCGTGGTACTTCCTCCGGAGGAAATTGGCCACTTTGTAGAGCAATTCCTGCTCTTTTGGAGACTGAAGACCAAGGAGGGTAAGGAGTTCTTCTTTCGAGAGCGAACGTTCCTCAAGAGCCTTATCGAGGATACGGAGAATTCGCCGATCCACTCCCTCCCTCTCCACCTCAAGCCGGGCAAGACGAAGATCCACCTCCTGGAGCTCGAAAAAGGTTTCCCTCCAGACGGCAAGGATTTCCTGCGCCTCCTCAGGTGGAACGACCTTGATCACAAATCCTCCCTGGGCGTAAACAAAATCCCCCACGCTGAGGGAGGGAAACTCATTGTACGCCTTCCTTCGCTCACCGAAATATTCCACCGTGGCGATCCGCCCATGAAGGGCGACAACCTGTCCTGGAATGGCGTAGCACAAAGCGACTATTCCCCCTCAAAGGAGAGGAGACGCAGCTCCCTCAATGGACTGTGCTCTATAATGATCTCGGCCCCCTCGAGGATGGTCCCCCGGGACTTTTCAGCAAAAAAGTACCTGAGGACCTCCGGGTCAATCTCGGTGAACTCCCCCATCCGGAGGTACACCCGGGTAATCCTTTGCAGGCCCTCCGTTTCCCCCCGGCGGAGGAGATCCTCGAAAACCTCTCGGACCAGTCGGAGTTCATGCATAACGCAACCCTCCAAGGTACGCCACAATGGCAGAGGCGGCGCGTTCCACCGCTTCACTCAATCCTTCCCCAAAGGAAACATCCTCAGGCTGAATCCCCACAAAGACAACCTCGCACCCTGTTGCATCAGCCACAATCCTTGCAATCACCGGGAGGGGAAACGTATGGGTACTGAGGGTGACCGAAACGACTTCTTCCTCCGTCAGCACCCGGATTTCCCCCGGAACACCGCCAAAAGAGGCAGCGTCGATGAAGATCACCTTTGCCGGTTGTTCGCTGAGAATATCGTCGATGAACCGCTCCGGAGCAAAACCTGCCTGGATGAGGCGAAAACAGGGAGGGAGCACCGGGGCAAGCTTCTCCCCGATATACACCCCCACCCCATCGTCTTTTCGGAGAGGGTTCCCGACAGTGACAATAACCGTTTTCCCCGTGAAAGCTGGCTCAAGAGCCTTTCGGATTTTCTCGTCCAACAAAGGTAACATTGAGGAAATGGGTAGAACAGGAAATACAGGGGTCATACGCCCGCACGAGCATCTCAAGGGCAAGCTGGATTTCTTCTTCGCTTCGGTCAAGAATTTCAGGAACGAGCTTCCGCATATCGTACTCGATGTTCCGGAGGTTCTGTCCAGTGGGAATGACGCAGTTAGCATGCACAATGCGGCCGTGGTCGTCAACCTCGTAGTGGTGGTAGAGTGTTCCCCGGGGTGCTTCCACCGCCCCAACACCGCTTCCAGCCCGAACCGGGATGCGCTGTTTCTCGTTAAGCCCTACCACAATCTCCTCGTTGTAGTCGAGGCCTCTTTCGAGAAACTCCTCCACGATACCCACCGCGTGGTAGAGACAGTGGAAACACTCCACAAGCTGGGCAACGGTATTCAGATAGGGGTTCGTGACCTTTCGATGCATTCCAAAAAGGTCCGCTATTTCCTTCGCTCTGGGATGGAGTTTGGGGTAGTTCAGATTCAGACGGGCCAGAGCTCCAACCATGTAGGAATCACGGCTCAAGTGGGTATGCTTTGCCGTCGAGTGGGGAACCACGAATTCATTGGTGATTTTCCTGTAGTCTTTCTTCGGGAGGCGGACCCCATCAGTTGAACCGATATCCCCCATAAGGAGCGGATACTCATCGTCATCAGACACCAGGGCCACGTACTCCGTTTCCCGCTCGAATTCAGGAAAGCGGAATCCTCGAACGAGGTCGACCGTGGCCTCAAGGTCGGGAATCATCCCAAGGAGGAGGCTACGCATCTTCTCGAGGTCCCCAGGACGAGGAAGCTTCGTGAATCCCCCCACAGTGCAGCTTATGGGGTGGACATGTCGGCCCACAAGGATATCACAGACATCGTTGCAGGTTTTCTTGAGTCGTAGTGCTCTCCGAACCACCGCGTTGTGGGTCTCCACAAGAGGGACGAAACTCTTCGCGCCAAAAAGGTCCGGGGCAACGAGGAAGTAGATGTGGAGGACGTGGCTATCGAGAATTTCAATATCAAGAAGGAATTTCCGCAGCTTCACCGTCTGCTCACTGGGCACAAAACCGATGGCCTCTTCCGCTGCCTGAATGGAGGCCAGGGAATGGGCACAGGCACAGATGCCGCAGATTCGAGAGGTGATGTGCTGGGCCTCGAAAATGGACCGTCCCCGGAGCATTCCCTCGAAAAATCTCGGCGATTCTATAATCTCCAGGCGACATTCCCTGAGCGTTCCGTCCCGGACGTCCACCACGATGTTCCCGTGCCCCTCAACCCGGGTGAGGTATTCAACGTCAACGCGTATGCTCTTCCCCATGCCCTTTCCCCGCTCCTTTCAGGATTCGACAGGCGTTGTACATGTCCATCCGTCGGACCAGAAACTCTACACGGACACCGTAACGCTCAAGCACCTCGAGGAATCCCCGCTCATTGGGGTTGGAAACCATCCCCCGGCACCCGTAGCAGATGTTGCCATTGTTGATGCACCAGGAGTTGCACCCCGCCCGGGTGATGGGACCAAGACAGGTGAGACCTCGCTCGTAGAAACAGACGTTCTCGTTGAACTTGCATTCTACACAAACGGCCACATCCGGTACGTGATAGGGAATCCCAAGGAGAGCACACTTGAGCACTTCGAGGAACTCAGGCTGGTACACAGGGCATCCATGGACGAAGTACTCCACAGGAACGACTTCATGCACCGGACGGGTGGGAAGGGTGGTGAAAAACCTTGCCCCTTCTCCATAGACGTACCGGAGGATCTCCTCAAGGTCAAAGGCGTTCTTCATGCCGTTGACCCCGCCGATGGTGGCACAGGACCCGTAGGCAATGAGTGTTTTCGAGCGCTGGCGGATCCGTTTGATTCGTTCAACATCATGAGGAGTGGTGATACTCCCTTCGATGATGGCAATATCGTAGATCCCATCCCACCGCTCGCTCATGGTTTCCCGGAATTCCACAAGATCCAGGAACTTGAGGAGCTCGAGGAGCTCCTCCCCGAGATTGGCCACCTGAAGCTGACATCCTTCGCAGCAGGTGAAGTCGAAAAAAGCAACTTTTGGCGCCTTCATCATATCGCCCCTTTGAGATCCTTGATTCTCTCGTAAAAGAACACCGGGCCATCCTGGCAGCAGTAGATGTCGTGAATCTGACAGTGCCCGCACTTCCCAAGGCCGCACTTCATATGGCGCTCAAGGGAAAGAACAATCTGGTCCTCGGGAATACCCTTCTTGAGGAGCTCGGCAATCACGAAACGGTACATCACTGGGGGACCCACCATGACCGCAAAGGTCTCCTCTGGGTTGATGTCCACCCCAGGGATAAGGGCCGTCACCATGCCCACGTTGCCCTTCCAGTCAGGGTCCGCACGGTCCACCGTGCACTGGAAACCCACGTCCATCCGCCGCTGCCACAGTTCGATTTCATCCCGGAAGAGGAGATTCTGAGGGTCTTTGCAGCCAAAAAGCACATGCACCCTGCCGAAATCGCGTCGGTTGTCCATGACGTAGTTGATGAGAGAGCGAAGCGGAGCAAGGCCTATACCCCCGGCAATGAGCAAAAGGTCGTGCCCGATGAGCCTGGTGATGGGGAATCCAACCCCAAAAGGCCCCCGGATGCCCACCACATCCCCCGCCTCAAGACGGTGCAAGGCAGTGGTCAACCGGCCCACCGCCCGGACACAGAGTTCAAAGCTCTGGCGCCTTGTGGGCGAAGAGCAAATGGATATCGGAGCCTCACCCACGCCAAGGAGTGAAACCTCCACGAACTGCCCCGGCTCAAAATCGAGAATCTCTCCACCGATTAGGGAAAGCTCAAAGAGCTTGTCCTTTTCGGTGAGGCGAGAAGTCCTGAGAATTCGAGCCTCTTTCACCTCGTATCCGGTGTGACTCAAAAGGAGTTTCTCCACGGTTCCACCCCTCACACTTTGAGGTATCCGGTTTCCCGAGCAAGCTGGGTAATGGTTTCTTTCAGATCAATCTTTGCCATACAGACTCGACTGCACCGCCCGCAACCGGTGCAGAAGAACCGGTTGTACCGCTTCACAGGATACGAAAACTTTCGGTTGAACCGATGCCGCTTTCGGTCTGAACGCTCTGCCCGGAAACTCTCTCCACTGGCAATTTTGGCGAAGGGCTCATTCTGACAGGAATCCCAGACCCTGATACGCCTTCCGGTCACAAGGTTCACATCCGGGACGTCCCGAACGTCAAAGCAGTAGCAGGTAGGACAGACGTTGGTGCAGTTGGCGCAGGAGAGGCACCGACCACCAATCTCCTCCCATACCTCTGCCTCAAAACCCTCCTTGAACATCCGGGGGAGAAGGGCGCGATCCACAGGGACCTCAGGACGGAAAATCTGGGCCTTCCTGGCCCGGAGCGCCTCAAGCTCAGCAAGGTG
>JAPWUU010000015.1 GCA_028275365.1 Candidatus Caldatribacterium sp. | reverse complement strand
CTTGAGGAGATTCCCGGTGAGACCGAGGAGGAAATGAAGGTTTCCGACCGGGTGGTCAAGGTGAAGGAGTTCATCCTTCGTCCCATGAGCCTTGAGGATGCAATTCTCCAGATGGAGCTTTTGGGGCACACCTTTTTCGTTTTTAAGGACCTTGAAAGGGAGAAGGTTCAGGTGGTATATAAGAGGAAGGACGGGAACTATGGTCTCATTGACCTTGTCTACTGAGCCATGGCAAAGGGCATCGATACCCGGGCTTTAGAGAAGGCCATTGAGTGCCTTGAGGGTGTCCTCAATGCCAGAGTTGTGGGGGAGACGGCTATCGAAGAAATCCACGTCCTGGCCCGGCCGACGAAATCCCCCAAGCTCCTTGTCCGGGATATCGAGACCCTCCTCAAAGCCCGCTTTGGTCTTGATGTAGACCACAAGAAAGTTAGCGTCGTCACCTTTGATCTTGAGGGAGAAACCCGGTGGTTTGTTCCCCGCCTGGTTCTCTGGGGCCTGGGGTGGAGGAAAACCCCTGACACCGTCCAGGTTGAGGTTGAGGTGAAGCTTGGGGAACGAACCTACAAGGGGGTGGCTACAGAGAGTGCCTCCCGGGTCCGAAGCCATGCTTTTCTGGTTGCCAGAGCAACGCTCAACTGCCTCAATCAGGTTGTGGGGGATACCCTTTTTGTGCTCCACAATGTCTCCACGCACCACCTTGGGGACATCGAAGTGGTCCTGACCTTTGTGGACTACGCCCGGCCTGGGGCAAGAAGAGATGAGGACCTTCTCGTGGGGACGGCCCTGGTGCGGGAGGATATCTACGAGGCCGTTGCCCGGGCAACCCTTGATGCTGTTAACCGGAAACTGGTGTTCCATATAGAGCGTTTTGAGGAAGAAGAGGGTGGGCCAACAGCATCCTCACCATGAGCGGAGCGGTGGCCATCCCCAGGAAGCGGAAGGGGATGAGAAACACATGAAGGAGGGTCCACGATGGCGAAGGTCCTGAGCGTGCTCCTTGGCCTGCTGGCCATTATCCTCGCCAGCGGGGCTGGTTTGACCTGGAGGTAGACCTCTGGCCCTTTCTGTTGGCCCACCCTGAAGGGTGGCGTTGATGCGGCGTTTGTCGTTTTTTTTCTATCTGGGTTGCGTCATTGGGATGGGTCTTGGAATCCTGGGGTTTTCCCTCCTTCGCCTTTCCTGGTCGCCTCATCTTTTCTCGCTCTTTGCAACTTTCACCACCCTGACTCTTGTGGCGGAACTCCTTCCGGTGTACCTGCGGCCTGAGGCGGCCATTTCGGTGAGCTTTGCTCCTCTGTACGCCGCAATCCTTCTTTCCTCGCCCTTTTTGGCTGCTCTCATTGCCTTTGTGGCGGCATTTTTCGGGACCCTGAAGTCCCAGTGGTACAAAAGCCTTTTCAACGGCGCCCAGTATGCCATTTCGGCTTTTCTCTCTGGTCTTATCTTTGAGCACCTGGGGGGGTACAGCTTCCACTGGAATGAACCCCTCTTTTACCTTGCGGTTGGGATCTCCATAGGCGTTTTCTTCTTCTCCAATTTCCTTCTGGTCCTTGGGGCGGTATCCTTCGCAAGCAGGACTCCTCTTTTCCTCCTCTGGAAGCGGGATATCAGCGGTATTCTGTTCCAGTACTTCGCCCTCTTCCCCTTCTCCCTCCTCCTGTACTTTGTCTATAGCTACGTGGGCTATGTGGGTATTGTCCTCTTCTTCCTGCCCCTTCTTGTGGCCCGGTACTCCTTCAAGCTCTTCGTGGACACAAAAAGGATGCACCTTGAGCTTCTGCGGGCCCTCACCGCGGCGGTGGACGCCAAAGACCCCTACACCCGGGGGCACTCTGCCCGGGTGGCCCAGCTCGCCCTTTCCATTGCCGACCGCCTGAACCTTTCGGGGAAGGAGAAGGAGGTCATCGAGTACGCCGCCATTCTCCACGACGTGGGGAAAATCGGTATCACCGATGCCATTCTGAGTAAACCCGGGAGGTTGAGCCCTGAGGAGTACCAGGTTGTCCAGGAACATCCCCTCATCGGGTACCGGATTGTGAAAGACGTGGATTTTTTGCGGCGGGTGGCGGAAATTATCCTTACGCACCATGAGCGCTGCAACGGTCATGGGTACCCGGAAGGCCGAAGAATGGAAGAGATTCCCCTCGAGGCTCGGATTGTGGCCGTCGCCGATGTTTTCGACGCCTTAACCTCAGAGCGCCCCTACCGGAAAGCATACACGGCAAATGAGGCCTTGAAAATCATGGAGAATGAGGAGGAGGGACACTTCGACCCCAGAATCCTTATGGTTCTCAAGGATATCGTCCTTTCGGGAGCGTGGCACCGTGATTCTCCTTGATTTTTTCCTTGCCGGACTCCTCCTTGGGTTGCTTTTCGGTGGGAAGCTCAGGCGGCTTTCCCGGGTGCCGCTATCGTTCTTCTGGGTGGTGGTAGCAGGATTCGGCGTTCGCTTTGCCGCCTTTGGCCTTCGGGCGAGTTTCGTTCCTTTCCTGCAGACCCTCGGTATGGCCCTTGTTTTTGCGGGGACGCTCATTGGGATTCGGCTTTTCGGAATGCCTCTCGTGAGCCTGGGAGCTTTTTTGAACTTCCTCGTGGTCCTCGCCAATGGCGGACGAATGCCTGCCTCGGCTGAAGTCGCCGAGCGCCTTGGTCTTGCAACCATCGCCGGCCACCTCAGGGCAGGTTTTTACCCAGAGTACGTCCTCATGGGTCCCTCGACCCGCCTGAACTTCCTCGGGGACATCATCCCGTATTTCTCGCTTGTTTTTCGCCGGGCTTTCGTGGCCAGTATCGGGGATTACCTCCTGGGGGTTGGGATTTTCCTGGTACTCTTCCATTACCTCCGGAAGGAGGGAGAGGATGGAACAGAAGATCAGTAAAGCGGTGCTTCCGGTAGCGGGGCTTGGGGTACGGCTTTTGCCGGCAACCAAAACCCAGCCCAAGGAAATGCTCCCCATTGTGGATCGACCAGCGGTCCAGTACGTGGTGGAAGAGGCTGTGGCGTCAGGTATCGAGAACCTGCTTTTCGTGACCGGGCGGGGGAAACGGGCGATTGAGGACTATTTCGATTTCGCAGTGGAGCTTGAGCAGGAGCTCAAAAACCGGGGCAAGGAACACCTCCTTGAGGAAATCCGAGGAATAGGAAACTCCGCCCACGTCTTCTATGTCCGGCAGAAATCCCCCCGGGGCCTTGGTGATGCTGTATGGCAGGCGAAAGCCTTCGTAGGAGGGGAACCCTTTGCCGTCCTTCTTCCTGACGACATCATCGTGAGTGACACCCCCTGTCTTGCCCAGATGCTTCACCTTTTCTCGGATCGTCCCGGGGTCTACGTGGCCCTCATCGAGGTCCCAAGAGAGGAGGTTGCCCAGTGGGGGATTGTAAGGGGAAAAGAGATTGCCCCCCGGCTGTACGCCATTGAGGATCTTGTGGAAAAGCCAGAACCCGAAGAAGCGCCTTCAACCCTTGCGGTAGTGGGGCGGTACATCCTGCTCCCCTCGATTTTCGACGCCCTGGCGCAGACCCCTCCTGGGAAAGGCGGAGAGATTCAGCTCACCGATGCCATCCGGGGGCTTCTTGGGAAAGAACCGGTGTACGGGTATCGCTTTGCGGGGGAGTACTTTGGAGTAGGGAGCAAAATCGGCTACCTCAAGGCCAATGTGGCCTTTGCCCTCCGTCGGGAAGACCTGGCACCGGAGTTTCGAGCTTTCCTTCGAGACCTTGTGGAGAGGGGGCTTGTGTAGTGGACATCACCTTCTTTGGTGCTACTCGTGAAGTGACCGGCTCCTGCTACCTTGTTCGGGGGAAAGACGTCGCCTTCCTCGTTGACTGCGGCATGTTCCAGGGAGGGGAAAGAAACCGGAATGCACCACCCTTCCCCTTTGCTCCCCGGGATATCGACTTTATCCTCCTCACCCATGCCCACCTGGACCATTCGGGGAGAATTCCTCTCCTTGTCCGGGAAGGTTTCCGAGGGAAAATCTACGCCACCCTCCCCACCATAGAGCTCTGCCGGATTCTCTTCTACGACACCGTAAAGCTCATGAGAGAAGAAGTGGAGCGAGAGAACCGTCGCCGGAGGCGCTCGGGAAAGCCGGAGATTGCCCCGCTTTTCGGAGAAGAGGAAGTGGAAAAAGCCCTGGAGCTCTTCGAACCGGTGGGGTACGACGAAGTTGCCGAGGAACAGGGTGTAACGTTTGTCTTTCGGGATGCCGCCCATATCCTTGGGGCTGCGGTGCTTGAGGTCTGGGGTGAAGGGACAAAGGTGGTTTTTTCGGGGGACATCGGGCAATTCGGGAACGTCATGGAGGGCTCTCCCCCGATTATTGAGGAGGCCGACTTTGTGGTTATAGAGTCGACCTACGGGAATCGTCGCCACAAAACTCTTGAGGAGACCCGGAGGGAATTCGCTCAGGTCATGCAGGACGCCATGGGGACCTGTGGCAAGGTCCTCATCCCCACCTTCGTGGTGGACCGGGCCCAGCGGGTCCTTTACGAGATTCGCCTGCTCCGGGACTCTATAGGGTTGCATTGCCCAGTGTACTTTGATAGCCCCTTGGGGAAGCAGACGACCGACATCTACCTCAAGTACCGGCACCTCCTCTCGGGAGAGCTCGAGAAATTCCATCTTCAGGACGACAATCCTTTCGGGTTTCCGGGTTTAACCTACGTCACTACCCCTGAGGAGTCAAAAGCTCTCAATGACCTTGACCACGCCATTATCCTTGCAGGAAGCGGCATGTGCACGGGTGGGCGCATTCTCCACCACCTGAAGCACAACCTCTTCAAGGAGACGACCACCGTGGTCTTTGTGGGCTTCCAGTCCCGGGGGACACTGGGACGGGCACTGGTTGATGGGGCAAAGCTCGTCCACATCTTCGATGAGGACATTGCCGTTCGGGCCCGCATCGCCACCATCAACGGCTTTTCCGCCCATGGGGACCAGGAGGACCTCCTCCGGTGGGTGGGGTATTTCAGGAACCGTCCCGTTTTTCTCGTCACCCATGGAGAAGAGGAGATTGCGGAGGCCTTTGCCCAGGCCCTGCGCAAGAAGGGCTTTGAGGCTATAGTCCCCGCCTTTGGGGACACCTTGGACCTCCCCCGCAGGACCGTTGTGGCCGTTCCCCGGATGCCCGAAAAGGAAGACATCATCAAGAGGCTTGAGGGGGAGATTCAGAAACTCCGTGGAAAAGTCCTGGCCCAGGAAAGCGAAGTCCTCCTGCAGTCGGCCCTGATCCTTCTTGAGGAGGCTGGACGACGGAGCGCCTCAGCCGATGAACTCCCGAAGGATGGAGTTTGAAGGGACAAAGGACGGGTTGAGGAGCATGAAGTGGTTGAGGAAGGAATACAGGCGATAGGCCTCGAGGTAACTCGGACTCTCAGGGGTGATGGCCCGCAGGAGTGCCTCGGCGTACTGGCGGAGGATACAGAACTCGTAGATGAGCGAAGAGTTGAACATGACATCGGCCTCTTCCTGGTAAGGGAAGATGTACTTTTCCTCACCGGCCCGGACCTTCGGCCAGGTGGCGAAGACCTCCTCGGCCTTACTTCCACGGAACTGGCTGTCCCGCACGATCCGGCGGATGAGCCGGCAATCGGTGGTGGGAATACGGTTGTGGTCGTCGATGTTGAGGGTGGTGAGGGCGCTGACGTAAATTTTGAACTTCTCCTCTTCCGGGATATCCTGGGAGAGCCGGGGGTTCAGCGCGTGGAGTCCCTCAACGAGGATGATGCCGTCTTTTTCGAGGCGGCTGCGAATCCCCCGGGGTTCCCGTGTTCCGGTGATGAAGTTGTAGCGGGGGATTTCGACTTCCTTTCCTGCGACAAGGAGAAGCAGCTGTTCCTTGAAGAGTTCAAGGTCCAGCGCTTCGGGGCTCTCGTAGTCCTGGACAGAGCCCTGGAGTTCGTGGCGGGAGAGGAAGTAGTCGTCAAGGGAGATGGTGATGGGCTTCCAGCCGTTCACCCGAAGCTGCGTATAGAGCCTCCGGGTAAAGGTTGTTTTCCCCGAGGACGAAGGGCCGGCAATGAGCACAAGCTTCAGGCTTCCCCTGCGCTGGGTGATGAGGTCCGCAATCTGGGCAATCTTCTTTTCATGGAGCGCCTCGGCGATGGCGACGATTTCCTTCCCTTCTCCCCGGGCGATGGCCTCGTTCAGCTCCCCCACGTTCTCGATGTTCATGATTTTCCCCCACTGCGCCGCTTCTTTGAAGGCGCTGAAGAGCTTGGGGCGAAAGACGTACGGTGGGAGTTTCCCCGTGTCGTCTTTGGGGAACTGGACGATGAACCCTGGGGGGACGACGACGAAACCGAAGGAGGTGAGGTACCCCGTTCGGGGACAGAGGGGACCGTAGTAGTGGTCGTAGAAGTCGCCAAGGCGGTACAGAGGCACGGCTGGGGTTCTCAGGTACCGGAAAAGCCGTACCACGTCTTCCCGCCCTCTACGGGTGTAGATGTGGATGGCCTTTTCCCAGTTGACCACTTCCCGCTCGATGGGGAGGTCCTGGGCGATGGTTTCCCGCATGACCTTTTCGATGGTCTCAAGGAGGTCCGAGAGGTTGTGCTCGGCTCCCTCGACTTCGCAGAAGAGCCCATCGCTCATGGAGTGGAGGACGCGGAGCCTCTTCCCGGGAAGGACCTGGGATACGGCATAGCTTAAAAGGAAAAGCAGACTCCGGATGTAGGTTCGCCGTCCTTCGGGGTGCCCGAAAGGGAAAAAGACCACCGTGTGGTCCTGTTCCACCCGGCTACTCAGGTCAACGATTTCTCCATCGAGCTGTGCCGCAAGGAATAAACGGTACTTTTCCGGGTACGCTCGCCTGATGATGTCCTCAAGCGTTTCCCCGGGTGTTGCAGAAATGGTCGTTCCATCTCCGAGCGTGATTCGGCATTCCATGGTCCCTTCTCCTTTTTTGTATTTTATCCGAAAATAGAGAGGAGGTGAAGGCAGTGTATCGGGCGTACCATCTGGCACTTACTGAGAAAGATGTGGAGGGTGTGCACCTTGCGCTCCTTCCCGGAGCTCCGGAACGGGTTGAGGTTCTGGCCCAGGCCTTTGGGGAGACGAAAGCTCTTGCTGTTCACCGGGAGTTCAGGAGTGCTTTGGCTGTAGGGGAAGAGGGGAAGGTCCTTGTGGTCTCAACGGGTATTGGGGGATCCTCTCTGAGCATCGCCGTTGAGGAGCTGGCCCGTTTGGGGGTTCGATGGTTTATCCGGGTAGGAACCTGTGGGGCGATTCAGCCGGACATTGCGGTGGGGGACCTTATCGTAAGCGAAGGTGCGGTGCGTCTTGACGGGGCCTCCCTCCATTACGCTCCGGTGGAGTACCCTGCGGTTTCGGACTGGAGGACGGTGGTGTTCCTTCAGGAGGCCTGTGAGGAAGCGGGGGTTCCGTATCATTTGGGCATCACCTGTTCTTCGGCGACGTTCTACCCAGGGCAGGAACGGTACGACACGTTCTCCCGGTATGTTCCCCGGAGTCTCCAGGGAAGCCTCAGGGAGTGGCAGGCACTCAGAGTTCTGAACTACGAGATGGAGGTGGCAACGCTTTTTGTGCTTGCCAGGGTGTTTGGGCTGAGGGCCGGAGCTCTCTGTGGGGTTTTGGTGAACCGGACGAAGGAAGAGCGGGTAGCGGAGGAAGTTGTGACGGATGTGGAGGCGCGTCTTGCTCGGGTTTCAGCGCTGGCGGCACGACGGATTCTCCGCTTTCTGAAGTCATAGAAGGAGGAATACCCATGCACGAAGACTACGTTGTTCGGGTGGTGGTGGAGGGCACGCAAGTTCTCGGGTATGTGGCGAGTTCCACTCGCCTTGTGGAGCGGGCAAGGAGGCTCCACCGGACCACCCCTGTGGCCACGGCTGCCCTGGGGCGGGCCCTGACGCTTGTTGGGATTCTCGGCCTCACCATGAAGGAGAACCAACGAATTTCCCTCCAGATTGAATGTCGGGGACCTTTAGAGGGGATACTCGTTCAGGGGAACGCAAGGGGTGAGGTCCGGGGGTACGTGTCGCAGCCCTGGGTGATTCTCCCCTCAAAGGAACAGGGAAAACTCAATGTGGAGGATGCCGTGGGAGCGGGGTCAAAGCTCCTTGTCGTGAAGGACCTGGGGTTTGGGGAGCCGTATGTGGGGAGCATCACCATGCCCCGGGGCGGTATCGCCTACGACCTGGCGTACTACTTCGCCTCTTCAGAACAATTGCCTTCGGCCTGCAGTGCCGGAGTCTATGTGGGGAAGCGGGGGAGAGTACTCTCGGCGGGAGGGTTCATCATCCACACGCCCTCGGGCACCCCGCTTGACGTCATTGACACTTTGGAAGAGAATATTTCCCGTCTCGGGCCGGTGAGCCACGAGCTTTTCCAGGGGAAAACCCCTGAGGACATTACGGCGCTCATCTTTTCCGGTCTTCCGTACCGGATTGTGGGGAAGAGCTCCCTCCGGTACCGCTGCCGGTGTTCACGCCGGAGGGCGAAAAACGTTCTCCTTCTCCTTGGCGAGAAAGAGCGACAGGAGCTTTTCGAGACCCAGGGGAAAGCAGAGGTGCACTGCGCGTTCTGCAACCGGACCTATCTCTTTTCCCCTGAGGACTTCCCTCAGGGAAAGCAGTGAGAGGAGAGTACCCGTGCGACTCTCGAATTTCCGGGTGGATTACGAGCGAGAACTCAACGAGGAGCAAAAACAGGTGGTCTTCGCCGGAGAAGGCCCTATGCTCGTCATTGCCGGTGCGGGAAGCGGCAAGACTCGCACCGTCACCTACCGGGTGGCCTACCTCATCGAACAGGGGGTGCCTCCGGAGTCCATTCTCCTTGCCACCTTCACGAACAAGGCAGCCCGGGAGATGCTCCACCGGGTGGAGTGCCTCCTTGGGGTGGACATGTCCCGTCTTTTTGGGGGAACGTTCCATCACATCGGGAACCTCATCCTGCGTCGGGAGGCGAAGAAAATCGGGTACGAGCCCAACTACACTATTCTTGACCGGGAGGACCAGAAGGACCTCCTTGCGGTCTGCGTGGAGGAGCTCGGTGTCGATCCTACCCGGCGCCGTTTCCCTCAGCCGGAGGTTTTGCTCAACGTCATCACCTTAAGCCGGAATACCCTCAAATCCCTTGAAGATATTCTTGACAGGTACTACCCGCAGTTCCTGGAATGGGCAAGCCACATCGCTCATCTTTTCGTCCTCTACCAGGAACGAAAAAAGCGTCTCAACGTGATGGACTACGACGACCTCCTGGTGTACTTTTTTGAGCTTCTACGAAGTGACGAAAGAACGCGGAGGAGGTATGGTGAGCTTTTCCGGCACATTCTCGTTGACGAGTACCAGGACACCAATCTCCTCCAGGCAGAAATTGTGGACCTTCTTGCCGGGGTGCACCGCAATCTCCTTGTGGTGGGAGACGATGCCCAGAGTATTTACGCCTTTCGAGGGGCGCACTTTGCCAATATCCTCGACTTCCCGAAGAGGTACCCGGACTGCAAAATCTACAAACTCGAAACGAATTACCGGAGTACCCCAGAGATTCTGCGGTTAGCGAACGAGGTCATCGCCTTCAACACCCGTCAGTTCCACAAGGTGCTGCGTCCGGTGCGAACCTCAGGAGAAAAACCCCGGGTTGTCGCTCTCCGGGACGTTTTGGAACAGGCGGACTTTGTGGCTACGAAAATCCTGGAACTCCGGGAGCGAGGGTATGCCTTAAACGACATGGCGGTGCTCTACCGGGCTCATTACCAGAGCATGGAAATCCAGATGGAGCTCACCCGTCGGGGTATCCCCTTTGAGGTTCGCTCGGGGCTCCGGTTTTTCGAGCGTGCCCATATCAAGGACGTCCTTGCCCACCTTCGTATCATCGTGAACCCTTATGATGAGATTTCCTGGAAACGGGTGCTGCGACTTTACCCCGGCATTGGGCAAAAAACCGCAGAAATCGTCTGGCAGGTGGTTCGGGAAGCAGAGGACCCAATCTTTGCCCTGGAACGTCCTGACGTGCTCCTTGCCCTGCCTGCTTCAGGTCGGGGGAGCGTAGAGGGCGTCCGTCGGCTCCTCGTACGCCTTGAGGACCTCGAGAAGGACCCGGCCCTGGCCATTGAAACCGTCCTTGATGGTGGGTACCGGGAGTACCTCACGAGCCGGTACCCCGACGCCCGGGAACGCCTTGAGGACCTCGAAGAACTCGCCCGCTTTGCCTCAAGGTATGCTTCTTTAGAATCGTTCCTGAGTGAGCTTGCTCTCCTTGGGGAAATGGAGGCTGAGACGGTGGTGGCGGGGGCGCCTCAGGATGAGCGGGTGATCCTCTCTACCATCCACCAGGCCAAAGGACTCGAGTGGGCCTGCGTGTTTGTGGTGTGGCTTTGTGAAGGAGCCTTCCCCTCGCCCCAATCCCTCAATGAGGAAGAGGACCTCGAGGAAGAGCGGCGGCTCTTCTACGTTGCCTGTACCAGGGCAAAAGACCACCTCTTCCTCTGCTATCCCATCATGGCCGAGCGAGGACGGGGGAGGACAATACTGCGCAAGCCCTCCCGTTTCCTCGAGGAGATTTCTCCCTCGCTTTATGACCGGTATCGGCTTCTGGGACGGGGGTACTGATGCTTTCGCGGCGGGACTATGTCTTCAACTTCTTTGTGGATTCCCTGGACTACGCCTTTTTTTCTCTGGCCCTATCTTTTGGGTCGGTGACGACATTCCTCCCCCTTTTTGCCAGACGCCTCGGCGCCAGCAATGTCGAAATCGGGCTCATCCCGGCTCTGGCGTACCTTGGGTGGTCCCTTCCCGCCCTTTCTGGAGCAAGGGTTTCCCGGAGGCTCCGGCGGAAACTCCCCTTCCTGCTCCGGGTGACGCTTTTTGAACGTCTGCCCTTTTTCGGCATTGCCCTCGTGGCGACGTTTCTCGCCGTTCCCTTCCCCCGCCTGGCGCTCTTTCTGGTCCTTGTTTTCCTTGGGGTAGCGTGTTCGGCCATGGGGTTTCTCGGCCCTATCTGGATGGAAATGATTGGGAAGGTCATCCATCCCTCCCGTTTTGGGCTGTACTTTGCCTGCGGGAACGGGATTGGCGCGCTTATGGGTATCTGGGGATCGAGGCTGGCGGAGCGTTTCATTGCCACATATCCCTTTGCCTGGAATTTCGCTCTGTGCTTCTTTCTGGCCTCTTTCGCTATGGGGATATCGTACGTCTTCCTCTCCCTTACCCGGGAGGAGGATGGGGAAGTTGTGGATGAGGGCGGGAGTTACCTTCGTTCCTTCTCTCGCATCGTTCGGGAAGACCCCAACTTTCTGCATTTCCTCATCGCCAGAGTCTTCCTGGCCCTGGGAGTCATGGGGGCGGCGTTCTACACGGTTTCGGTTCTGCAGCGTTTTGCCATTCCCGATACCTTCATCGCCCAGTACAACGCCACCCTTCTTGTGTCCCAGGCCCTTTCGAACTTCTTCTGGGGACCCCTGGGGGATAAAAAGGGACACAAGCTTGTGGTCCTTTTTGGGGCCCTCACTATCCTTTTGAGCAATCTCTGGGCACTTTTTGCCCCTTCTCCCTGGTACTTCTTCCTCGCCTTTGGATTCCTGGGACTGAACTACAGCGCCATCTCGGTGGGTGGGGTGGCAATCCTCCTCGATTTTGCTCCCAGAGACCGGCGGTGGCTGTACCTGGGATGGGGGAACTTCTTCTCTGGGTTCCCAGCGTTCTTTGCTCCGATTCTTGGAGGGAAACTCGCCGATCTCTTCGGATACGGAGTAGTGTTTTGGGTTTCCCTTGTGCTGAATGCTCTTGGATTTTTCTGGCTCCTTTTTGGCGTCAGAGAGCCCCGGGCCTTTGAGAACTTTGCGGAGTGAAGGGGAATGTCTCGTCTTCTCATGGTTCAGGGAACGGCCTCGGGAGTGGGCAAGAGCCTCCTTGTGGCGGGGCTTTTGCGGTATTTCACCCGGAAGGGCCTGCGGTGTGCCCCCTTCAAGGCCCAGAACATGTCGTTGCATTCCGGAGTGACCCCGAAAGGAGAAGAAATCGCCCGCGCGCAGATACTCCAGGCCCAGGCGGCGGGAATTCCCCCGGATGCTCGCATGAACCCGGTGCTCCTCAAACCAGAGGGGGGATCAATTCAGGTTGTCCTTCTGGGGAAGGTCTGGGGGAAGACTACGCCCTTTGCCCCTTTTCCTAAAGACGTATTCTGGGACGCCATCGTGGAGAGCCTTTCTTCTCTCCTTGCAGAGTGCGATCTCGTCTGCGTTGAGGGGATGGGGAGTCCTGCGGAGCTCAATCTCAAGGAACGGGATCTTGCCAACATGAACCTTGCCCGCCATTTCCACATCCCCGTGCTCCTTGTGGGGGACATTGAGCGGGGCGGAGTGTTTGCCGCTTTGTATGGAACCTGGGCGCTTACTCAGGAAGACCGAAAGTACTTCCGGGGATTTGTGGTCAACAAATTCCAGGGAAACCAGGAGGTTCTCGAACCAGGGATTCGGGAACTCGAGCGCCTTACGGGGGTTCCGGTCCTTGGGGTTTTGCCTTATCTCTCCCTGAGGCTTGATGACGAAGACGGTTTGCATTTCACCTTTAGAACCAGACCATACCGGCCGGGAATGCTTCGGGTGGGTGTGGTGCAGCTCCCTCACGCTGCAAATCTCACGGATTTTAGGCCTTTAGAGCTTGAGGACGACGTGCACATTCGTTTCGTCTCCCCCCACGAAGACCTTGGAACTTTCGACCTTCTCATTCTTCCGGGGACGAAGAACACCTGTTACGATCTCCGCCTGCTCCAGGAAGCTTCTTTCGGGGAAAGGCTTGCAGGGTTTTTGGCGCAGGGGGGTGTAGTGCTTGGGGTGTGCGGGGGGTTCCAGATGCTTGGCGAAGTGGTGCGAGATCCCCATGGGGTGGAGGAAAAGGGGGAAGTTCGAGGCCTTGGGCTTCTTCCTCTTGAGACCGTCCTTGAGCAAGAAAAAACCCTGAGCCGGGCTTTTGGGTATGCTCCTTGCTTTGGGGTGACGGTCGCAGGATATGAAATTCACCATGGACGGAGCTCCCTCACGTCTTCCCGGGAACCTTTCTTCCTCCTCCAGCGGGAGGGCATGGTGTTCCCTGAAGGCGTCGTGCAGGAGGACCGGGTCTTTGGCACCTATCTCCACGGGCTTTTCGACGAAGGAGCATTCCGGCGGGCTTTCCTCAACCACGTCCGGAAACTCCGGGGCCTTCCGCCTGGAAAAGCGCAGGGTCCTTCCTGGAAGGATGTTCTGGAGGCAGAGCTCGACCGCCTCGCAGATTGCTGTGCCGCACACCTCAACATGCCGCTTGTTGAAAGGATTCTCGGTCTTTCCGGACAATAGCCTTACTCTCCCACCTGCCGCTTGCGTAGTACAGGTAGGCGATAAGGTATCCTGCTGTAGGTCCGGCGACAAAGCTCACCCAGATGCCCCGCTCGGCAAGGGCGGTTAAGGACAGAAGCTTTGCCACGGGAATCCGCACAAGCCAGAGCGTGAGCAGAGTGTTCACCATGGTCTGAAAGGTGTCACCTGCGCCCCGGAGAAAGCCGTTGTAGGCGAACATCAGGGCAAAGGGGACATAGGAGAAACTCACGATCCGCAGGTACTCCACACCAGCACGGATGACCTCGGAGTCAGTGGTGAAGATGCGGATGAGCTGAGGGGCAAAGAAGAAGACGAGGACGGAAACGGGAAGGGCGAATGAAGCGGCCACAATGGCTCCCCAGCGGGCGACTTCCCGTGCCCTCGTGAAATTCTGGGCTCCCACGTTCTGCCCAGCAAGAGACGATATGGCAAGGCTGAAGCTCAGGGCGGGGAGAAAAGAGAACTGGTCCACCCGGGTGGCGGCACCAAAAGCGGCCACAACGGTCTTGCCGAAGCCGTTCACGATGGACATCATGGCGAGATGCCCCAAAGATACGATGGTTTGCTGTGCTCCTGCCGGCAGTCCAAGCCGGAAGAGGGTCCGCACGAAAGAGGCACACGGAATGATGTGCGACCTCTCAAAAACAAAAAACCGTTCCCGTTTGAGGATGATTGTTCCCCAGAGGGCGGAAAACCCTTGGCTCACCGTTGTGGCTATGGCCGCTCCGGCGACGCCAAGACGGGGGAAGGGAGGAACACCGAGGATGAGGAGAGGGTCAAGAACGATGTTGAGCGCCGTAGCGTACACAAGGAGAAGAAGCGGCGTTTTTGAATCCCCTGCCCCCCGAAGGACACTCCCGATGTTGTTGTAGATGAACATGAAGGGGAGTCCAAGGAGGAAAAAGAAGAGATACGAAGTCGCAAGCTCCATAATGCCTGACGGTGTGCGGATAAGGGTGAGGATGCCCCGATGGACCACAAGGCCAACAACTGTGAGCCCGAGACCAATGAGGGTGAGGAGCACCGTAGAAGCCGTGGCGGTTCGCCGTACCGCTTCTTCCTCTCTGGCGCCGAAGTACTGGGCAACCATGACGCTTGCCGCCATGCTCAAACCCGTGGTGAAGGCCACAAGGAGAAAGACAATAGGGAAGCTCACCGAGACCGCTGCCAGGGCTTCAGGCCCGAGGAACCTCCCGACCCAGATGCTGTCCACGGTGTTGTAGAAGGTCTGCAGGAGATTCCCAAGGAGCATAGGAATGGAGAAAACGATGAGATGGCGAGGAATGCTCCCCTGGGTGAAATCCGTGACACGTCCGGCTTTCATGGTTCGTGCTCTCCCTTTCCGGTGCGTTGCTACCATTGTAGTCGACCGACCAGTCGAAATCAACCCTTTTTCTCCGTCCTGCTTCAGGTCCGAAAAGTCCCCAAGACGCGTTCTCTTTTTCTTCTCCTTTTGTTACAATGAAGATGGAGGTGAGACGCCGTGAAACGAACAATCCTGGTCGGCGTGGTGTTCCTGCTCTCTGTGTTGCTCTTTTCGGTGGCCTGGGCGCAGAAGCCCTATGAGATTGCGGTGGTCGTCAAGATCGCCGGTATTCCCTGGTTCAACCGTATGGCCGAGGGCGTGGAGCAGGCGGCCAAGGAACTCGGAGTGAATGCGTACCTTGTGGGGCCTGCTACTGCTGATCCTGCCCCCCAGGTCCAGATGGTGGAGGACCTTGTGACCCGTGGCGTGAACGCCATCTGTGTCGTCCCCAACGATGCCAAGGCTCTGGCTCCGGTCTTCCAGAAAGCACGGGAGAAAGGTATTGTGGTGATCACGCATGAGTCGCCTTTTGAGACCGAGGCCATCGACTGGGACGTGGAGACCATTGACAGCGTCCAGTACGGGAAGAACCCCATCGATGTCATCGTGGAGAAGCTCAAAGAGGCCGGGGAACTCGAAAAATACACCCCTGAGAATCCTGCAGGCTTTGTGATGCTCGTGGGGAGCCTTACCGTCCCGCTCCACAACTTCTGGGCAGACACAGCCCTCGCCTACGCCAAGGAAAAATACCCCTTCCTGAAGGAACTCACCTCGCGCCTTCCCACTGCCGAGTCCGTTGAGGATTCGCGGGCGGCAGTCCTTGACCTCATCACCACCTACGGCGACCAGCTCAAGGCCGTCATCGGGTGGGGGAGCCTTGGACCAATTGGTGCTGCCCAGGCCGTGGCGGAGAAGGGCATGGAGGATAAGATCATCGTTGTGGGGAGCGCCATTCCTTCCACCGTTGCACCGTACCTCAAGACCGGGGCCGTGGACTGGGCGCAGCTTTGGGACCCGAAGGATGCCGGGTATGCTATGGTCTACATCGCCAAGCAAATCCTTGACGGTGCAGAGATCAAGGAAGGTATGGAGATTCCGGGCCTTGGACCCATCAAGGTTGAGGGTAAGGTCATCAGCGTGAACCAGATTAAGCTCATGCCCAATGCCGAGGCCGCAGAGGCCCTGGGATTCTGAGAAAAAGCGCCGGGGTTTTACCCCGGCGCCTTCTTTTGGAGTAAGGATATGCCTGAAAAGCTTCCCGTGATCCGGCTTGCCCATATCACCAAGCGCTACGGTGGAGTTGTGGCGCTTCGGGATGTGGAATTCTCTGTTCTTCCGGGAGAGGTCCACGGTCTTGTGGGGGAAAACGGTTCGGGGAAGAGCACCCTCGTGAAGATTGCCACAGGAGTAGTGCAGCCTGAAGAGGGCGAGATTTTCATCGAAGGACAGAAGATTTCCCGCCTCACGCCGTACCTTGCCTTCAAGCGCGGGATTCACGTGGTGCATCAGGATCTCTCGCTTTTCCCTAACCTTTCGGTAGCGGAGAACATTTTCGCCCATGAGTACATCGAGCGGAACCGGTCGTTTGTGGTCTGGCAGGATATGGAGCGACGGGCCCTGGAAGTCCTCGGACGCCTCGGAGTGGAGCTCGATCCCCGGGAGATTGTGGGTCGTCTTTCCTTTGCCGACCAGCAGCTTGTGGCCATTTGCCGGGCAATTGCCAGCAGCGCCAAGCTCATCATTCTCGATGAGCCCACTTCCTCTTTGACTTTCCGGGAAGTTCAGCGGCTTTTTGGCTTCATTCGGGAACTCAAGGCTCAGGGCATTGCCTTTGTCTTCATCAGTCATCGTCTTGATGAGGTTCTTGAAATAAGCGACGTGGTGACGGTGCTCCGGGACGGAGTGAACATCGGAACCTTCCCTAAGGGGGAGCTCACCAAAGCAAGGCTTTCTTTCCTCATGACGGGGAGGGAAATCACCACGGAATCCCTGGTGGCTGATCTTCCCGAAGCCCGGGAAATCCTCCGGGTGGAGCGCCTGACCCGGCGGGGGGAGTACGCTGATGTGAGCTTTACCCTGCACCAGGGGGAAATCCTCGGCCTCATCGGTCCCCGGGGGTCGGGACGGACCGAGGTGGCTCTGACCATCTTCGGTCTTCGTCCTCCGGATTCTGGGAAAATCTTCCTCGAGGGGAAGGAGGTTGTCTTCCGCTCCAACCGGGATGCCATTCGCCACGGTATTGGCTATGTTCCTGAGAATCGCCTCCTCCAAGGGCTGGTGCTCGATCAGCCTGTAGCTGATAACATCACGGTGACGATTCTTGGTGAGCTTGTGAGCCGCTTTGGCTTTCTCCACCCCTCAAGGAAAATCGCCGTTGCGGAGCGGGCTATCCGGGACTTTGGTATCAAGGCCCCGGCAGCGGATGCACCGGTCCGGTCGCTGTCAGGAGGGAACCAGCAGAAGGTCGTCCTTTCTCGCTGGATTCTCACCGCTCCCAAAATCCTCATCCTCGATACGCCGACCCACGGGGTGGATGTGGCGGCAAAGGAGAGTATCTACGAGATGGCCCTTGGCCTTGCCCGGGAGAGGGGTATCGGCATCCTCTTCATCTCCGATGAGGAGCACGAGGTCCTCAAGGTGTGCCACCGGATTCTCGTCATGCGAGAAGGGAGAATCGTTCGGGAGTACCGGCCCTCTGAGGTTACGGAGGAAGCCCTCCGGCGGGAAATTGTAGGATAGGAGCGATGGCCTTGCTTGGGCGAGTTGCGCGAAGCACCGAGGTGTACCTCGTTGGTGTTCTTCTTGTCCTTTCGGTTGTGCTCTTTCTCCTCAACCCGAAGTTTGCAACCCTCGAGAACATCTTCGACGTTTTGCGGAACAATTCCTTTCTGGGCATTGTGGCCCTGGGAGAACTCGTCGTTTTGATTTCCGGAGGCATCGACGTTTCTTTCACTGCCATTGCCACGGTAGCCCAGTACGTCATGGGGGTGCTCATCACTCGGTACGCTGTAGAGAGCGTATTCCTGGCCTTCCTCATTCCCATTCCCATCGGCATTGCCCTGGGGGCCTTCAACGCTTTTCTGGTGAACCGGACACGGGTGCATCCCGTCATCATCACCATCTCGAACCTCAACGTTTTCTACGGCCTTTTGATGGTGATAAGCAAGGGGAAGTGGATTTACGGTTTTCCCGCACCTTTCCGGGATTTCGCCCGCCTGAAGGTGCTGACGCTTGTCTCGGAAAAGGGTGTGGATTACGGGCTTTCGATTTTCACGGTAGTGTGGTTCCTTATCGCCGTTGTCACCTGGCTTATACTGCAGTACCTCCCCATTGGCCGCAAGATCTACGCCCTGGGAGGGAACAGCGAAGCCGCCCGGAGGGCCGGTTTTGACATCTTCCGTATCCAGCTTTTTGTGTACTGCTACATCGGCTTTCTCTCTGGGCTTGCCGGTTTTGTCCATGCCGAGCTCAACCAGATGATTCAGCCCAATGCCATTGTGGGGAGGGAGCTTGACGTTTTGGCAGCGGCAATCCTTGGTGGTGCCAGCGTCTTTGGAGGTGCGGGGTCGCCCCTTGGGGTGGTCCTTGGGGTGCTTTTTATCGCCTTTGTCAAAAATGGCCTCATCCTCATGAAGGCCTCGGCCTACTGGCACCAGGTCATCATGGGGTTCATCATCGTCCTTGCGGCGACGCTCAGCGCCTACCAGCAGAATCTTGAGCGGAAGCGGAGAAAAGGCGTATGAAACGTCCACGGGGAAGACGGGAAACACAGTCCTTGGTTCTTGCTGCGGTGGTAGTGTTCCTCCTCGTCCTTCTTGGGGTGCTCACAAGAGGGAGGCTTCTTGCCCCCGATAGCCTCCAATCCATTGCCTTCCAGCTTCCCCTTCTTGGTATCCTTACCCTTGCGCAGATGACGCCCATGCTCACGGGGGGCATTGACCTTTCCATCATCGCCACGGCAAACCTCTGTGGGGTTGTGGCGGCAATCGCCATGACCCGGGGGAACGTTCCCCCTCTGGGAGCCATGGTTTTTGGTTTAGCCATGGCGCTTTCTTTTGGGGTTTTCAAGGGCCTCCTCATTGCCTGGGTTTCCGTCCCGGCTATCATCGCCACCCTGGGTTTCATGATTTTCATCCGGGGGGTTTCTCTGGTCCTCACAAAGGGCTATGTCATTGCCGGGTTTCCCGGGAGCTTCCTCTTCCTCGGGAACGGGACGCTTTTTGGGATTCCCATGCCCTTTGTGGTCTTTTTCCTCTGTGCGGTGTTCCTCTTCGTGCTCCTTGCTCGAACCCGTTTTGGGACCTGTGTGTACCTCCTTGGGTCGAACCCTGTGGCCA
The DNA here is from genome assembly GCA_028275365.1 of Candidatus Caldatribacterium sp. Classification (GTDB taxonomy): domain Bacteria; phylum Atribacterota; class Atribacteria; order Atribacterales; family Caldatribacteriaceae; genus Caldatribacterium. The sequence continues at coordinate 4,007 of JAPWUU010000015.1, read as the reverse complement.
CACTCTTTGCCGGGGTGAACAACGGCCTGGTCCTTTTTGTCACTTATCTCCTTTCGAGTTTTCTTGCCGGTGTGGCAGGGCTTGTGATGATTGCCCGCTTCAACGCCGCCCAGGCCGATTACGGCGAGTACTATCTCCTCCTCACCGTTTTAGCCTGTGTTCTTGGTGGCGTGGACCCTGCGGGGGGCTTTGGCCGTATCCCCGGTGTTGTGGTGTCCGTTGCTGTCCTCCAGGTGGTGGCCACCGGTTTCAATCTCCTGGGGCTCAGCTCACACCTTGCCAGTGCCCTGTGGGGGCTGATCCTCCTTGGGGTCATTGCCATCAACCGGATGATTGGGGGCGTGGAGACGTAGCTTCGGGAAGTGCTTCACAAGCCCCCGTGTGATGAGCACCACAAGGAGAAAGGCGACCACAACCTCCGGCAGCCCGTGCGTTACGGCAATGCCCAGGGCGACTTTCGAGGGGAGGTATCCCCGCAAGACGGCAAGGCCAAGAACCCCTCCGGTGTTGGTGAGTGTTCCGACAATAGCGGCAACGCCGCTACTTCTTGTTGCCTTGAAGGCAAAAGCGGCACATACCCCGATGAGTACTCTCGGGACGATGGCGATGAGGGGGTCGCGAAGAAAGGGGACGGCCGTGGTGAAGAAGCTGTAGAGCCCGAAAATACCCCCCACAAATGCTCCCACGAGGGGCCCTTCAAGAACCCCGGCGAGGATAGCGGGGATGTGCATGATGGTGGCCCGACCGGCAGGAGTGGGGACAGGAACAAAACCCAGTCCCGTGGCTCCAAGGACAATGGCAACAGCGGCAAGAAGGGCGGAAACGACGATGTCCTTTGTCTTCAATGTCTTCACCTCCGTTCCAGTTCCCTTTTGGGATACCAGACGAAGCACAGAATAGAAAACCCAAAGGTCCGGAAACCTTCCGGCCTCTTCTCATTATAGCCGAAACACCCGGGTTGTGGTAGAATAGGACACAGCCTCGAAGGAGGTATCCAGTGGCCGTTCTTCTTGTTGAGGACCTCCACAAATCCTATGGTCCGGTTCAGGCGGTTCGGGGTGTGAGTTTCACCGTTGCGGCAGGGGAGGTTTTCGGCCTTCTTGGTCCCAATGGTGCAGGGAAGACCACGACGGTTGAGACGGTTATCGGGCTTTTGCGGCGTGACCGGGGAAAGGTTGTACTCTTTGGTCTTGATCCCGAAAAAGACCCGTTGTCCATCAAATCCCGCATTGGTGTTCAGCTCCAGACTGTTCATCTCTTCCCGCGCCTGACGGTTCTTGAAACCCTCAGGCTTTTTGGCTCCTTTTACCCGAAAAGCAGGTCCCCCGAAGAGCTCCTTGCGCTTTTGGGGTTGACTGATAAGGCCCGATCCCCGGTGGAGAAACTCAGCGGTGGGCAGCTCAGGCGTCTGAGCGTTGCCCTGGCCCTCGTGGGGGATGGAGAAGCGCTCTTCCTTGATGAACCGACGTCAGGGCTTGACCCTCAGTCCCGACGTGGGCTCTGGGAGGTCATCGAGCGGCTGCGAGGGGAGGGGAAGACTGTTTTCCTCACCACGCACTACCTCGATGAGGCGGAACGTCTCTGTGACCGGGTGGCTATTATGGACGAGGGGCGGATCATCGCCCTTGGGAAGCCGAAGGACCTCATTGCCGAACACTTCCGGGAGAAAGCCCTGGAAATCCCCCTTGCCGGACTGGACGACGTTGCGTTTTTTGGGGATCTCCCCGGGGTGGTGCGGGTGCAGAGGGACGAAGACGTGGTGACCCTCTACACCCAAGACCTTGCGCAGACCTTTCTGGCCCTCAGCCGGCTCTCAGAGGTCCGGGGGGTTTCCCTGCGGAACATGGTCGTTCGGGAGGCAACGCTTGAGGACGTCTTTCTGCACCTTACAGGGAGGAGGATTCGGGATTGAGGGTATTCTGGTTTTTCCTTATGGCGCACAGCAAGAACACGTTCCGCGACCGGATGACGCTCTTTTGGTTTTTCGGTTTCCCAGTCCTTTTTGTTTTCCTTTTTGGTCTCATCTTCGGCAATGCCGGGGGTTCCTGGGATGTGCGACTCGGAGTGGTTGAGGATGCCCGTCTGTCCTTTGTGCTTTCGGTTTTTGGGAATGTGAAAGGCGTGGAGCTTTCCCGGGGTCCGAAGGAGGGGGAACTCGAGGCCCTGAGGAGAGGGCAACGGGATGTTGTTGTCGTGTTCGAGGAAGGAAACATTGTCTTTCTGGCCCCACCGCAGGGTGTCGAAAAAGCCCGGTTCCTTTCAGGGGTGCTGCGGGGCGTACTTCTTGAAAAAGAGCTGGAGCGCCACGGCCTGCTTCCTCCTGTCGATGTTACGGTACGGACGCTGGCTTTTCCGCGGTTTCGTCAAATCGAGTACTTCCTTCCAGGGGTTCTGGCCATGGCACTCATGCAGGTTGGGCTTTTCGGCTCTCTGGACTTTGTGGAGCTCCGGGAGAAGAAGGTCACGCGGTACCTTGCCGCTTTGCCGGTTCAAAGGAGTGTACTCCTTCTGAGCGAGGTCACCATGCGAGTGGGCATTGCCCTGCTCCAGACTGTGGTCATTCTCGCTTCGGGGTGGGCATTTTTCCAGATCCGCTATGTGGGGGCGCTCCTGCCTCTCCTTTCCTGGGTGCTCCTTGGTTCGGCGACATTCGTGAGTCTGGGGTACCTCCTCACCTCCTTCGCTAAGACGGTGGAGAGCGCCTCAGGTCTTGTGCAGATGGTGCAGTTCCCCATGATGTTCCTCTCGGGAATTTTCTTCCCTCCGGAGATGATGCCCCAGTCGTTGCGCTTTGTGGTCCGCCTTTTCCCTCTGAGCTATCTTGGTGATGCCCTGCGGTACGTCACCGTTGGTATTCCCACCCAGTTTGACCTTGGAGTGGATTTTTTCGTTCTTTTTGCCTGGCTTCTTGGGTCATTCCTCCTTGCCATCCGGTTTTTCCGGTGGGAGTGACCTCCTCCTGCCCTTTCAAGGGTGGGCTTCCCTTTCACAGAAGGAAACTTACATGGATGTGAGGGTTGCCCCCAGTATCCGCGCAAGTGGCCCCCCTCTCCGGGGGCCTGAGCTTGGGCTGGTCCAGCCCTACGACCTGATCAGGGCCCAAGCCAAGCCCTTTCCTCAAAAATGACCAAGGCAGCTTTCAGGTCCCCGTCGCAGGCCCAGCCACAGTCGCACCTGATCCACCTTTGCGGAAGATCGAGTTCGTGCCTCTTCCCGAAGGCGTAGCACTTCTCAGTGGTGGTCCCATCTTCTCCACGGGAATAGGCGCCTCGAGGCTGTTCCTCAACCTCAATTTCAGTCCCCCTATCATCGAAAAGTGAACCTGTCTGCCAAAGAGTGCCGCCAGCCCTTCACAAAGTTCTCTCAGAAGGTAGCGGGTCATGTAGAGGTAGTACTTGCACACCAGTACGGCACTCACCATCTCTGCACCGGGGTATCTCGTGGAGTTCCGGACGTGGAAACTTCCCATTTTCTCTATCCTAACCCTGTTTTGGGCAAAGTCCAGGCTGTAGGTCGCACCGTACTGCTTGAGGGGAATAGAGTTGACGAGCCCTTTGGGTACGAGACGATCCACCTTGTTGCCGGAGTGTCGAGTCTTTCTGGATCCGATACCAGCCAGTTGTAGGGCCACTTGGCCTCCAAGAAGAACCCCTCCAGGGGTTCTTCTTTCTAGGCAAATTCTGGAGTTTGGGCTGGAAGACAACAGGCCTCAAGGCTTCCTACCGCTTTTTGTTTCCCGGATGGTGTTTTTCATCTGCTCCATCTTGGTCATGCACCCCTACTTTCCCTTCTGGTTACCCCCGGACGATTCCCTCCGATGTGTGCACCACCGGCCTGCAGTAGTGCGACTTCGCCCACAGGGAGGGAAGGCGGCTCTTCAAGAAGAGGCATTCTTCCCTCAAACCGAGGAAGTGCAGCCTTTCAGCTGTTGCACGATGGAGTGGAGGGCTGTTAGTGGGAACAGTCTTCACAGAAAAGGCGTGCACGGTCTGGCATGACCTTTTATC
>JAPWUU010000063.1 GCA_028275365.1 Candidatus Caldatribacterium sp. | reverse complement strand
AGGGGAACCTCCGAAGAAGCGATAATACGAACATTCCCTCCCCTTCCCCCAAAACGGTGTTCCTCGAGAAATTCCAGAAGCTCGGCCTGAAAAGGCAGAGCAAGGAGGTGAACGTCTTCAAAGTACAGGGTCCCTTCCTCAACCCGCAGAATGTCTCCCTGGAAAAGTCCCTGAAGCGTTGCTCCACAGAGTACCCTCACAAAAGGCTTTTCCTCTCCAAAAGCATAGCGATGGATTGCCCGAGCCACCATTTCCTTTCCGGTCCCTTGCTCCCCCACAAGGAGTACCGGGCGCTTCACCTGAGACACCTGGAGAATAAGGTTGAAAATCCGCTGCATCTTCTCTGAAACCCCAGTGATTCCGGCAAAGGAAAAGCGGTGGGTGAACTTCCGCCGCAGGTCCTTGTTCTCTTCAAGGAGCGTCAGATGGTCATCAGCCCGCCGGATGACCGAAAGTATGCGGGAAGGGGTAAAGGGAGGAGAAAGGTACTCATACACTCCTTTCGCCAGAAGTTCCCGAACCCGGGATGGGTTTTCTTCCCTTCCGGTGACGACGACCACCATATCCGGAAACCTCTGTCGGGCGAAGGCCAAAAGCTCGAAACTGTTCTCACTCAGGACCTCCTCTTCAACGAGCATGATGTCAATCTCTTCCTTTCCCAGACAGTTGAGTGCCAGGCTCCGGTTCCAAACAGCAATAACGTAGTATCCTTCGTCACGCAGGAGGTTCTCCCATCGTTCCCGAAGAAGGGTGTCGTCTTCGATGAGCAGCACCTTCCGGGGCAGCTTCATAGAGCCAGCGGGCTTCCCTCCTCAGCAGAACGCTGGGCACTCAGCGCGACCCGAAGGGCGAGGATGGCCTCTTCAGAAGTTCCCCGAGCCGGAGGTGTCTCTTTCTCCACACACTCCAGGAAATACCGGAGCTCTGCAAGATAGGGGTCTTCGCTCTGTACGGCAATCTCCTGTTTCTTCTCCCCTTTTCGGTACAGCACAAGAGGGTTGACCTGCCCGCGCTCCTCGATGTTCACCCCAGCACGGAACGACCACTCCAGAACCCCTTCGTCTCCGAGAATCCGAAACCCACAGGTGAAGGGGAAATCCCCCTGCATCATCCATCCCCCCTGGACTGTAGCCAGGGCCCCGCTGTCATACCGGATTTGCGTCGTGATGTGGTCAAGAGAACCCTTTTCCGAGCGAAGACCCCGGGCGAACACTTCTTTTGGCTGTCCCAGAAGCCAGTTCACGTAATCGAGGTCATGGATATGGAGGTCGAGAGACGCTCCACCGCTTAGGCGGGGATCGAGAATCCACCCCCCCACCGACCAGACGGGTGTCACCGCAAGACGAAAGGCCTCCACAAAAAGGACCTTCCCACAAGCACCCCGCTCAAGGAGTTCCTTCGCTTTCACGTACTCACCCCAGAAACGGAGGACGTGCCCTATCATGAACTGGACCCCGTTCCTTGCACAGATGTCCCGCATGGCCAGCGCATCTTCAACCGTCAAGGCGATGGGCTTTTCACAGAAAACGTGCTTCCCCGCATTGGCGGCCATTTCCGTGTACTCCCGATGGAGGAAGGTGGGAAGGCAGATATCCACAATGTCAACACGCTCTCTCTCAAGCAGCGTACGAAAAGAATCGTAGTGGGGAAGATGGTATTTCTCCTGGAACTCCCGGGCTTTCTCAGGACGAACCTCAAAAAAGGCGCACACTTCCGCACCCTCGATCTTTCGCCACGCCTCCACGTGCACCGAGGCGATGAACCCTGCTCCCAGAATCGCCACACGTTTCACTGTGCGTCGCCTCCTCTTTCAATTTCCTCGACCCTCCTAAGGTACTTCTCATACACGCATTTCGGACGAGGATCAAAGGCAAGGTACACCTCAAGGAAGAACCCATTCCGGAACTCCCGTTCTCTCCTTGCCACAAGCAATCCCTCCACAATCCTGGCCTGCGTTCTGAACTCCCGCATTGCTTCCTGGACACGCTCCTCTGCCCAAGACGGAGCAAGAAGCGCCCGGTTCGCCCGAATACCGAGGTCATCCCCCGCACAGAGGGCATCGTCGAAAGCAAAATCGCTCCACACAGCGTACTGGAGGACCGACCGCACCGGAGCACTCTCCCCCCAGTCGGCCATAACCGGATCGCCCACCTGGGGCGTATCGAAAGCACCAACCATGAAGACCGCGGTGTGGTCAAGGTGTTCCCTGTACCCATTGGGAAGGACAACCCGGGTGGCCCGGAGACGGCGAAGAAGAGGAATAACCTTTTGCACTGTCCCCTCCTCCCCACCTGCAAGCTTCCAGCCAATGAAAGGCCAGACGCTGTAGTCGTCGTACTCCAGGCGGTAAATACGTTCCGGGAGGATGCCTACCTTTTCATAGGCTCGAGTGGTTTCCCGGGCTCGCAGAGCAGTGATGACATTCTTGTGCTCGATGACGCTGTATCCCCCTGAGCCGTTGCAGAACACCACGATGTACACTTCCCCCCCAAAGAGAGGAACCGCCTGGAGGAGATACCCTGCTCCAAGGAGCGCGTCATCGTCATGGGGCGAGAAAATCACCACCCGCTCGTCTCCCTCCCGCCACCCAGGGAAAAGGAGGTCCAAAGAGGGGCTTTTCTGACGCCTCCGGAGGTCAAAGACCACGAATTCTTCCCGTTTCACCAGTATCCCCCCTCTTCAAGAATTTTCTGAAGATACTGAAAGGACCGTTGAACCGCCACATCCACAAAAGAACGGGGATGTTCGAAATGCCCATCAAACTCGATTTCCACACTCAGGGGAATGTCTTTCTCGCCTTCCTGCAGAATCCTGAAAATGGTCGGAAAATCCACCATGCCGTCCCCCAGGGGTGGGAAATCCCACACCCTGTACCCACCCCGTTTGTCCTTCAAGTGCATGTGGACAACCCAGGGAAGGCAGGCCTGGAGGTCTTCCTCGGGGCGGACGTTTCCGTAAAAAAGGGCGTTACCTGTATCGTAGTTGATGCCCACATGGGGAAGCTGCACCTCTTCAAGGAGCTCCCGAAGTCTTCTTCCAGAGGAAAAGACGTCTCCATGAACCTCAAGCGCCAGGAACACGTCACACCGTTCGGCCTCCCGGGAGAGCCACTCCAGGTATTTTTTCAGGAGGTTCTCGTCCTCTTCCCGATCCACCGTTCCGGTATTGACCACCCTTGCCCCAAGCTCTCGAGCACATCGAAGAGCGGAAACAAGATACGCACACCCTTCCTCCGTAGCCAAGTTGGAATGGGCACTGAGGCTGAGAACAGAAAGTCCAAAATGGGCAAGCTCCTGCCGGAGCTTTCTGAAATCCTCTTCTTTCGCCCGGTCACACCGGAAATGGAACGTCCAGTCGGGCACACAGGAGAGTTCAATATACCGAAACCCTGCCCGCGCAATACCCTCAAGGGCCTCCTCAAGAGAGAACCCGTGGTATGTGTTCGTTGAGACCGCAAGCCACCGGAACATCGACATCTACAGACTCAGAAAGAGAGCAGGATATGCCAGATAAAGAGCCAGGGCCAGTATTCAATCCTCTCCCAGATCTCCCGAACGAGGCTTTCGTCCCCCTGAACCACCGGAAAGTACGCCTTTGCCTCCTCCCAGGTCATGCACACCCCAGGATGCCCCAACACGAGGAAATCCTTCTGCATGAGCCTCCCTCCTAATACTGCCCGTATTCACGGGTGAACTCGGTCATGGCCCGGACATTCTCAACCTTGGCATCGTCCTGAATAATCGCCCCTGCGTCCATGATGTATCCCCCATCCCGGGCCACTCCATCGATGAGTTTCTTGCAGTATGCCCGGACCTCCTCTGGCGTTCCCAGGGCGAGGAGGTCGTTGGGAAGCCCACCGCTCAGACAAAACCTATCCCCCAGAACGCGGTGAACCCTGAAAATATCCCCCTTGTCCACATGGTACACGATGCTCCCCGGAGGGAGTTCTCGGAAAGCCTCCAGGTGGTAATCCCAGTTGCCCTCGGCGTAAAACAGCACCTGGTGTCCCCGTTTCCAGAGCTCTTCAACCATCGGTTTCACCGTAGGCCAGTAAATCTTGCGGAAATGCTCGGGGTTGATGAAAGGGACACACCCCCGGTGCATCCAGAAGGCAATGGGGACGTTCTTTGTAGGATCCGCACCGTCAAGGGCGATACGGAAAAGGTGGGGCATGAGGGCCTCACAGGCAGCCAGAACCTTCTCCGGCCGTGCGTGGAGGTCGCTCACCAGACCATAGTACCCCCGGAGTTTGTCGGCAAGAATGTCCAGAGGAGCCTTCAGCATTCCGCTGATTGCAGCTACAGTTCCACAGCGAGTGCGGAGCTCCTGAACCAGGCCCCCCAGGGCGTTGAAGTACTCCATCATGGCCATGCCACCCTTCAAAAGGGCGAGGTTGTGCTCCACGGTGACCTTCTCCGAAGGAGGCTTGATGAAATTCGACACCCTTGGAAGCCAGACGTTGAGGAGGTAGTCAGTGGGATCGGCAATGAGGAGGTCGTATTCGTCAGGACGCATGAAGGCGTGTTCTTCAGGGGGCTCCTTGTACTGAAACGCCACGTTCGCCGGAAGGTCAAGCCCCGGAATCCCGTAGTACTTGAGCCCTACAGCCTGCACAAGGCCGGTCCAAACGTAAATCATGTTCGGCACAACCGCATCCCAGTCGAAATCCCCGGCGCAACGGAGACAGGCTTCAAAGGCCACCCGGTAGTCGTGGGTTGCTGCCTGGATGCTCACCCCCGCATACTTTGCTACGAACTCGGCAACAAAGGGGCGGATGGGAACCATATCGGGCTTGCCGTTCCGGAGGGCAGTGGTGTACCGCCTCAGGCGAGCCTGGTAACGTTCCTCCTGGGTCATTCCTCTCTCCCTCCTTGAGTGGTCTCCTGAAGGTAGTATACCAAAAAGCGTCCCGGGTGTTCATTCACGTCCGTACCACCTTTCCTCCAGGGATTTCCTGGACAAGTCCCTTCATCTCCAGTGCCAGGAGCACCTGGAAAAATTCCCCTTCTCCCCAGCCGGTGCGTCCCAGGAGCTCTTCCTTGAAAACCCCTACATGGTCAATGTACGAGAAAAGCAGCGCTTCCTTTTCAGAAAGGAAGTTCTCCACCCCGGCGGGTCTCCCAGATACCGGAACCAAGAACCCGAAAGCCTCCAGAATGTCCTCAACCTGCTGTACCGGTCTTGCCCCCTGGGCAATCAGGGCGTTAGTTCCTTCACTCTGGGGAGAAAAGATGGGACCGGGAACGGCAAAAACCTCCCGTCCCATTTCCAGAGCAAAGTCCACGGTGATGAGTGCACCGCTTTTCCTCGGAGCCTCAACGACAAGAACCCCACAGCTCAGGCCGCTGATAATTCTGTTCCGGAGGGGGAAATGCTCCGGACGGGGTCCAAAACCCGGCGGGTACTCGCTTACCAGTGCTCCTCCCCGGCGAACAATCTCCCGGGCGAGGGGAAGGTGCACTGCAGGGTAAATCCGGCGAAGACCACTCCCCAAGACCGCGATGGTGGGGCATCCCTCCTCCACAACGGCCTTCTGCGCCTCTCCATCAATGCCTACGGCAAGGCCGCTCACCACAATCCATCCCGCTTTTGCCAGTTCCCGGGCAAAAAAGCGGGCAGCCTTCACTCCATAGGGTGTGGGACGGCGCGTGCCAACAATGGCGATGTACTTCTCGTGCGCACAGAAGGAGAATTCTCCCTCAACGTAGAGGAGGAAAGGAGGGTTGGAGAGGCTCCGTAAAAGAGCAGGATACGCAGGACTGTCCCAGGGAATTACGGCAATGCCTTCTCGAAGAGTAGCGGTATAAAGCTCGTGAGGCGAAAGCGTCTGACGAGCGGCGACAACACACCGGGCAAGACCCTCTCCCACCACCTCCCGGAGGGCTTCAAAGGGTGCTTCCCACGAAGCGGCAGCACTCCCGAAAGCGTCCAGGAGCTTCCGAAAACGTACCGGACCGATACCTCGAACGTGACTGAAAGCCACCCAGAAGGGGAGATCATCACTCATAGCCTGCTCTGCCGGTCCAGGAAACGATACTGAATAGCCTCAGCGATATGGGAAACCTCAATGCGGGCTTTCTCCTCAAGGTCGGCGATAGTACGGGCAACCTTGAGAATCCGGTGATATGCCCGAGCACTGAGGGAGAGGCTTTTCAGAGAGGCCTCAAGGAAACGCTTTGCTTCCTGAGAGAGTTCACAGAACCGCTTGATATGGCGGGACTTCATCTCGCCATTGAGCAGGATGCCCTCGCCCCGAAACCGTTCCTTCTGGATTTCCCGAGCTCGCTTCACCCTTTCCCGCACCGTCTCTGAGGACTCCTCTTCCCGTTCCGAGAGGAGTTCGTGCACCCCCAGGCGGGGGATTTCGACCTGAAGGTCAATCCGGTCAAGAAGGGGTCCTGAGAGTTTGCTCCGGTACCGGAGAACCTGCTGGTACGAACAGGTACAGGGGCGTTCCGCATCCCCCAGGTATCCGCAGGGACAGGGGTTACACGCCAGCACAAGGAGGAAACGAGCCGGATAGGTTACGGTGGCGTTGACCCTGCTCACGGTAATCCTTCCGGTTTCCAGAGGTTCCCGAAGGGCCTCAAGGACATTGCGGCGGAACTCCAGAACCTCGTCGAGGAAAAGCACCCCATGGTGGGCAAGGCTGATTTCCCCCGGTCGAGGCCACTGTCCCCCACCAATAAGGGCAACATCGGACACCGTATGGTGAGGTGCCCGGAAGGGAGGAACGGTGACAAATGGGTGGTCCTCAGAGAGTAAACCGGCAACGCTATGGATTTTCGTGACCTCGATAGCCTGTTCCACAGTGAGCGGAGGAAGCAGTGAGGGGAGTTTTCGGGCCAGCATAGTCTTGCCCGAGCCAGGTGGTCCGATGAACAGGAGATGGTG
>JAPWUU010000098.1 GCA_028275365.1 Candidatus Caldatribacterium sp. | reverse complement strand
CTTCGCTTTCTCGCCTTCCACGATCCCCTCACCGGAGCTTACAATCGCCGCTTTTTCTTCGAAATCCTTTCCCGGGAAATTGCGCGGGCAAACCGCCGCAAAGAGACGTTCTCCCTCCTTTTCTTTGACCTCGACCACTTCAAGATGGTGAACGACCGCTTCGGCCACGCCACCGGAGACCGGGTCCTGCGGGAAGTTACACAGGCTGTGCAATCGGCAATTCGAAAAATGGATTTCCTGATCCGTCTGGGAGGAGACGAATTCGTGGTCCTCCTTCCCTCCACCACAAAAGGCGAGGCCAGACAGGTAGCCGAAAGAATTCAGGAGGCCATTCGCACTGTCGGTGAGCGCCTGGCGTTTCCTCTTACGGCGAGTTTCGGCGTGGCCGAGTACGCCCAGGGGGAAACTCCCGATACCCTCCTCAGCCGGGTGGATGCTCTGGCGTACCGGGCAAAGGACCTTGGGCGAGGCTGCGTCGAAGATGGGGAGGGTGCATGATGCGAAAGGGCGTGCTCTTTGGGATAGGGATGGCGATCTGGGTTCTGGCGCTTCTGCCCTCTGGGGCTTTTTCCCAGGACACCCCGCTTAGAGTCCTCATCGACCGCGATTATCCACCCTTTGCCTACTACGACGATGAAGGACGCTTTGTGGGGGCGTCTGTAGAGTTCTGGAGGATGTGGGAAGAGCGAACCGGAATCCCCGTGGAACTTCTGCCAACGGAGTGGGCAAAAGTGCATTCCCTCATCCAGGAACGCCAGGCAGACCTCGTGGACACCATCTTCTACACTCCCGAGCGGGCAACCTACCTCGACTACATCCAGCCCCTTTTCCGGGTCACCTCAAGCGTGTACTTCCGGAAAAACCTGAACGTCCGTTCCCTCTCAGACCTCACTCCCTACGTTGTGGGAGCCAAAGCGAAAGACGCCTTGGTGAATCTTGCCCTCTCCCTGAATCCCTTCTTGCAGCTTCGGCTGTACCCCAACTACAGCGACATCGTCCTTGCTGCAAGGCGCCGAGAGATCGATTGCTTCCTCATGGATGATCCTCCGGCGAACTTCTACCTTGTAAAATACGGGCTTTTGGCTGACTTTTCCCGTCTTCCTCTCCCTGGAGAGAATTTCCTCTACCTTGCCACCTGGAAGGGCAACACGAAAGTCGTTGAGCTCGTCAAAAAGGAACTCTCTCGGTTCTCGACGAAGGAACTCCAGGACCTCCTTCAGTCGTACCTTGTCACCGTCAGGGAGTACCCACTCTGGCTTTTCCGGGGGCTGCTCATCGCTGCCCTGAGTATCCTCGGCACAACCTCCGTCCTTGTGGCGTTCAACAGGAGGTTGCAGAGGCTTGTGCAACAGGCCACCACTCAGCTTGAGCGCGCACTGGAAGGCGAGGAGAGGGCAAGGCGAAAGCTCCTTGAGACGCTTGAGGTCACCGCACTCCTTCCCATTCTTGAGGTTGGAGAAAAGGAGTTCCTCTCCCGTATGCTCGACCTTGCCCTGGGGATGGTCCCCAAGGCTTCCATGGGAGCTGCGCTCCTCATCGATGAGCAAGGAAGGGGGGAAATCGTCGCCGTCCGGGGTCATCAAGAGAGCCTTCTTGGGTTTACCTTTGAACCGGAGGAGCTCATCGTGAAAGAGCAGGTCACGGTGGTGAAAGACATCCTCGGCCCGCACCGGAAATTTTCGTCCCCCGAGAAGTACAGAAAGCTCATAGAGAACACCGAACCGGTTGCCGAAACCCTGGTCGTTCCCCTCACGTGGGAAGGGAAATTCTTCGGACACCTCGCCCTCGACCTCCCCAAGGGAACGCAGGACGCTTTCGACGACGGTGATATTGCCCTTGCCGAGCAGCTTTCCCGAATCTGCGTGGCCTTTCACGCCCTGCGGGAGTATGCGAAAAAGGAGGAATCTTTCTTCGAGAACCTCCTCGCGGCCCTCGCCAGGGCCTTAGAGTACTACGACAGTGCCACCCTGAAACACTCTGAGGTCTCTGCAGAGTACGCGCTGCGCACTGCCCGAAGCCTTGGATTTGAAGGACGGAGGGCGAAAAGCATCCGCTGGGCTTCCTTGGTCCATGACATTGGGAAAATCTTCATTCCCCAGAGTATCCTTCGGAAACCGGGTCCTCTCACTCCGGAAGAGTATGAACTCGTGAAACTCCATCCCCTGAAGGGCGAGGAAATCCTGAAAAGCGTCCGGGGTCTTGAAGACGTTGCCCGGATTGTCCGGCACCACCACGAGCGTTTCGACGGCCTGGGATACCCGGACGGCTTGGCAAAAGAGGCCATTCCCCTTGAATCCCGCATCGTCGCCGTGGTGGATGCCTTTGAGGCTATGACAAGCGACCGCCCCTATCGCAGGGCGATGAGCATAACGGAGGCCGTTGCCGAACTCAAGCGCTGCGCAGGCACCCAGTTCGATCCAGAGGTCGTGAAGGCAGCCGTGGCTGTGATTGAGGAACCCACCCTCTCCTCTTTCTGACTCCCCGGCCCGTTACCGAAACCCCCAAGGCTTCCCCAGAGTTTCCCGATGCCCCTTGAACCCTCCGAAAGCTGGGGTAGCGTGCACTGTCAGAACCGTTTCACCGCAGAGCCAGGGCGTTGTAGAACTCGATGACGACGCTATAGCATTCCTCCGGGTGGGTCTCCATCGGACAATGCGAAGCCCCGGGAATGACCACAAGAGGCGTTTCGGGGAAAACCTCCCGGAACTTTTCAGCCTGCCACCTCGGCACAAAACGGTCCCGCTCTCCCCAGAGAAGGAGAAAGGGCGGGTGGGGTCTTTCCGAAAACGCGGCAAGCCGAAGCGACGAGGCCTGGTTCACAAGGCTCAGGAGACTCCGGGCAGTCCCCGGAAGCCGAAGCGGTGTAAGGTACCCTTCTACTTCCGAAGCGCTTGGTTTTCGACCGTAGGCCCTGGCAAGGAAGCGGCGGATACGTGAAGGGGCAAGAAAGACGTTCCGGATAAACGTCACCCAGCATCCTCTCAGAGGAGGAAAAGTCGTAAAGACCCTGAAAAAACGCAGGGAAGGACCCCGGAAGGCTGCGTCTACAAAAAGCACACCCAGGAAGCGCTCCGGCTCCTTGAAACTCATAAGGAAAGCGATTTTCCCGCCCATAGAGTGCCCGACAAGACACCAGGGAACATGGGAGAGGCCCTCAGGAAGAAGGGTTTGATCAAGGAACTCCAGGAAATCGAGGAGCAGCCGGGCCTGTACTTCTGCTCTCAGAAACCGCCCCGTTGCCCTCTGGCTATACCCAAAGCCGGGCAAATCCACCGCCACGATGCAGTAGCCCTCCTGGAGGAGAAAGTCCGGTGCGTACCGCCAGGAGAACGTTGACCCACCCAAACCGTGGATGAAGAGGATTTTCCTTCTGGGGTGCTCGGGGAACCACATCCGGTAGTGAAGGAAAAGACCGTCTTTCTCCCAGAAATGCCCGTTGGCAAACGGTGATTCCCGACACAGACCCCAGGAGGTTGAGAAAAGCACAAGGATTACAGAGATCCAGAGTACACCCTTCAAGACATGACGTCCTGCAATCGCTTCCCCCTGCATCCGCTAACCCCCAAGGCCACAGTGTCTGACCTCTCCACAGAAACTGTACCAGAGATTCCCTCCTCCTGCAATTCCAGGGAAGACCATAAGCAGGAAGGCATAACCAGAGACTCAAAAAGGGCGCTGGGTCTTGTCTTTCAGGGGATTCTCAGGGATAATATTACCACCGCCTTGGAGAAGATAGACAGGAGGAGCAGGGAGTGCAGTCTGGAAAACCCAAACCGAAAATCACCCCCGCAGTAAAGCGGGAAATCATGCAGATTGTTGATGAGCGCATCCGGGAAACCTATGGGGGCACGGAGGGCTTTGTTGAGCTTCGGGATACCCTCAGGGACCTGGGAAGTGTTGTCGGCGAACTTGTCAAAGTAGAGAAAAGGAGAGAGGAAGATTTCACCAGGCTCATCGGCCACGTCGAGAAACTCACTGAAGCCCAGAAGAGGACGGAGGAACGGATTGAGGCGCTTGCTGAAGCCCAGAGGAGAACCGAGGAACGGGTGGACAAGCTCACCGAGACGGTGGAGGCCCTCACTGAAGCCCAGAAGAGGACGGAGGAACGGATTGAGGCGCTTGCTGAAGCCCAGAGGAGAACCGAGGAACGGGTGGACAAGCTCACCGAGACGGTGGAGGCCCTCACTGAAGCCCAGAAGAGGA
>JAPWUU010000152.1 GCA_028275365.1 Candidatus Caldatribacterium sp. | reverse complement strand
CTCACTGAAGCCCAGAAGAGGACGGAGGAACGGATTGAGGCGCTTGCTGAAGCCCAGAGGAGAACCGAGGAACGGGTGGACAAGCTCACCGAGACGGTGGAGGCCCTCACTGAAGCCCAGAAGAGGACGGAGGAAGAAATCAGAAGCCTGGCAGCAGGTCTCAAACGGACCCGGGAAGAGCTTGGGGGACTTTCCCGGAGCTTCAGTTACGCCTTTGAAAACGAAGCGTACCGGATGTTACCCCGGGTGCTCAAGGAGAGATATGGGTTCGAAGTGACGGAGCGGCTCATCCGAACAGACGTAAGTGGCGTAGAGATCAATTTCTTCGGTAAGGGAGAGCGGGAAGGGAAACCGGTCTACTTTGTGGGAGAGGCCAAAATCCGCCTTGACGACGGGAAAGAGAGGGTCTTCCAGGAACTTGAGCGGAAGGCGAAAGCGGTACAGAAAGAGTACGGAGCAACTGACATCGTGAAAATCCTCGTCACCCACTTCGCCACCCGGGGATTTCTCCGGAAAGCCGCGGAAAAAGGTGTCATCGTTATCCAGAGTTACGAGTGGTGACTCAGGTCGCTTCCCCTCAGAAGGCTGCAGGAGACCATTCCCGCTTCACTGGGGGCTATATCTTCCCCCAGGTCCACCGGAGGACTTTCGGGCAAGAACCGCCCCTTCGAAAATCACACGGTAAACCTCGGCGTATCCCCGCTTCCGTTCCCCTCCCTCACCCTCAGGCATCACAAGGCCCCAAGAGGACCCATCCGCGTACACCCAGCCAAAGGTTTTTGCCGGAAGCCAGACGTACCAGAAGGCCTTTCCGCGCTCATCGACGTTCCAGGGGGATTTGGGCCAGATGCAGAGAGGAGTTACCACAACGTGATAGGTCGCTTGCGGGACAAGGCCTCGAAGGGTGAAACTCTGAGGATTGGCCTGTTCGTAGTACCGACCATCCCGGCTCAGCACGTACTGGGCAGGGACGTCACAGAAGTACACGGGGTAATTGTAGCGGGGATCCTTCCGCCAGTATGCTTCCGAAGGAGGCTGTGATGGCTCGACGAGCGAGATTCTGTACCCCACGACGATTTGCTTCAGGGGCAGGTAGTAGAAGGCGATGCCCCCGGCTACACCTTGGTCAGACTCAAAGATGGATGTGACCTCCGGGGTAAAGGGGGGAAAGGTCACAAGGGCTTCTCCTGTGAATTCCTGGGCCAGTGCGGGAAGACAGAACAAAAGAACGACCGCTCCACTTTTAAGAAACCGCGGGAATCCCCTCCTCATGTTTTCATCCTCCCGAAAAAACAATGGCTCCCCGGGCAGGACTCGAACCTGCAACCATCCGGTTAACAGCCGGACGCTCTACCATTGAGCTACCGAGGAGTGACTCAAGTAGAGATTATAAAAACGTCAATCGGATTCGTCAAGATAGTCCCGGAGCTTTTTGCTCCGGCTGGGATGGCGGAGTTTTCGCAGGGCCTTGGCCTCAATCTGACGGATGCGCTCCCGGGTGACCCCGAAAATCTGCCCGACCTCTTCAAGAGTATGGGACTTCCCGTCCTCAAGGCCAAAACGGAGCTTCAGGACTTTTCGCTCCCGCTCGGTGAGCGTATTGAGGACATTCTCAAGCTGCTCCCGCAAAAGGGAATACGACGCCGCCTGCGGTGGTGCCATAATCCCCGTGTCCTCGATGAAATCACCAAGGTGGCTGTCCTCCTCTTCTCCAATGGGGGTTTCCAAAGACAGCGGTTCCTGGGCGGTTTTCAGAATCTCCCGTACTTTCTCCGGGGTGATGCCCATGCGCTCGGCAATCTCCTCGGGAGTGGGCTCACGACCAAGCTCCTGCGTCAGCTGGCGGCTCACCCGGACGAGTTTGTTGATGGTCTCTACCATGTGCACGGGGATGCGGATGGTCCGAGCCTGGTCAGCGATGGCCCTCGTGATGGCCTGACGAATCCACCAGGTAGCGTACGTTGAGAACTTGTACCCCTTCCGGTAGTCGAACTTCTCCACCGCCCGGATAAGCCCAAGGTTCCCCTCCTGGATGAGGTCAAGAAAGAGCATACCCCGGCCAACATATCGCTTGGCGATGCTCACCACAAGTCGGAGATTGGCCTCGATGAGCTTTTTCTTTGCCTCCTGGTCTCCCTGTTCAATACGCTTGGCGAGCTCCACCTCTTCTTCCGGAGTGAGCAACGGTACCTGACCGATTTCTTTCAGGTACATCTTGACCGGATCATCTGCACCGATTCCTCGAACATCCTCAATCTGCCAGTCTTCAGCCTCAAGAGCTGGAACCTCTTCCCGAAAAATTTCCTCGTCGGAGACTTCAATGCCGAGTTCCGAGAGTGTATCGTACACGTCGTCGAGTTTGTCAACGTTAACCGCATCATCCCCCAGGATGTCATTGAGCTCTTTAAAGGTCACGTACCCTTTCCGTTTGCCACTCTCAACGAGTGAAGCAATCTCCTGAGAGGTCTTCTTTTTCCCGTTCCCGCTCAAGGCTCCCTCTCTCCTCTCTCACGGCGTGGTTCTCCGGAGCTTCTCCCGTTCCTGCACCAGGGTATGGTACCTTCTCCAGCCCTCCGGATCATCGGAACGCCTGAGTTCCTCCCGAAGGCTCTGGATTCTCTGCTCGAGCGACGAAAGCTTTACCTGGCGGATAAGGTCCTCCACGAGCTCCTCTCGGGAAGCACAGGCGAACTCCTCCCGAGAAGCAATTTCCCCAATGAGCGCCTGAATACCTTCCTCCCCCTGGAAAACGTCCACAAGGTCCGAGAGGGTGAACGTTGCTTTCGAAGAAAGATGCACAACAGCCTGGAAGATTCGCCGGTGCTCCGGCTTTTGAAAGTGGTCCCGATCAACAGCTTCCACAATCCTCCCCCGCAGC
>JAPWUU010000061.1 GCA_028275365.1 Candidatus Caldatribacterium sp. | reverse complement strand
GCCGGGAAAGGTCAAGGGTGACCTCACCTTCCCGCAAGAGGTCCCGCATCCACGAAAAGACGATACCCCCGTTGTTGATGGCCCCTCCCCCAACCCAGATGTCGGAGGCAAGGTAGTAACACCAGGCTCGTTTCCCGGGATCGATGACCGGCCGGAGGGCACACATGCGAACGGCCCCTGAAGACCCGACACTCACGACCATTTCGCCCTCTCGAAAACACCCCTCTCCGAGATTGGCAAAAGGACCGTCCCCACCACCCCATACAACAGGCATCCCCAGGGGTAAACCGGTGGAAGCAGCGAATTCCCGGTTCATGAGTGGTGCCGCAAAATCCGGCTCCACAAGGGGGGGAAGGAGCTCCGGGGAAATCGCAAGAAGGTCACACATTTTCCCGCTCCATGCCTTCCTCTGCACTTCAAAAAGTCCTGTCCCCGAAGCTGTCGAGTAATCGCAGCAAAGTTCCCCCGTGAGCTGAAAGAGCATCCAGTCCTTGATGCTCAGGATTTTCGAAACCTTCTTCCAGAGGTCCCCGTGGTGTTTCCTGAGCCACAGGATCCGAGGAGGATGGTAGATGGTGTGGAGCGGTGCAGCCGTCAGCTCGTAGAGGCATTCCTTTTCATAGGATTCCCGGAATTCCTCAACTTCCTGGAAAGAGCGGGTGTCCATCCAGTTCCAGAGAGGGGCAAGGGGGGTGAAATTGCCATCCACAAGAAGGAGGCTGTGGAGCATGGTGTCAAAGCTCAACACCTCAAAGGAACCCCCAGGAAAGGACGAAACCGTTTCCTTCATCGCTTCGACAAGGGCACCGAAAATTTCCCCCGGGTCCTGCTCCGCGTACCCAGGGGCAGGAGAAAGGGTGGGGTATTCCCTTTTCGTTGCAAAGAGGATGTTCCCGCGCCCATCAAACACGCAGACTTTCAGGGACGACGTGCCAATATCCGCACAGAGGAAAAGCCCTTGAGTCACCGGTATCCCCCCGGATGCTTTTTCCTATTATAGCCCTGTCACCCGTTTCCTTTAAAGAATAGGAAGACATGTACGAAAGGAGGTTGTCCATGCATCGGGAACCAACACTCAAAGACGTGCAGCACGTGGTTGAGCTTGCCCGGGCTTTTCTCGATGATGCCCTGACACTCCTTACCGCCTATGTCCAGTCCTCTCCTTCTCTTACGCGGTTTCTGAAAGACCAGGGACTGAACCCCGAAACGGTCCTCTTCTCTTTTTCCTTCCCCGAGGAGCTCCCGGTGATCCTCGAGGTGGCCCGGCGCTATTTCCCGGAAAACGAGTCCTACCCCGTGAACCCTTACGCCCTGCTTTTGGCCATCCGGGAGGCTGAGCGGGGGCGGAAAGGCTTCGAATTCGGGATAGTGGCGGTGAAAGACACAGACCTCAGGACTCAGGCGGAGTGGGCTTGTGCCACGGTGAAAAAGAACTTTGAGCGCTTTAGAGGAAGCGGTGAGAAAGACTTCATCGCGTTTTTGGGGAAGCGCTGGGCGCCGATTGGGGCGGAGAACGACCCGAAGGGGCTCAACAAGTTCTGGGTGGACAACGTCCGGTACTTTTACAATCTCTTCCGGAAGGGGGAAGAACGATGAACTTCCAGGACTTCCTGCTCTCAGCGGCTTCGCTCTTTCTGCTTGGGCTGGGGAGCTACGTCTTCTCCCGATGGCATGTGGATCGCCTGACGCTTGATCGGTACCGGAAAATCCTGGAGCTTGCGGAGGAAGCGGTACTCTTTGTAGAGGACGCCTTCCCCGAAAAGCGAGGCTTCGAAAAGCTCAAAGAGGCCATCCAGTACCTGAAAAGGTACTGTGAGCGGCTCGGCATTCCCCTGGACGATGCAGAGGCCGAAGCCAAGGTCCGAGCCGCTTACCAGAAGCTGGAAAGGGCGAGATGACCCTTAACCTTTCTCCAAAAACCTCAGGGTCCTTGCGATGCGGGCAAGGACCCGCTCTTTCCCCAGAACCTCAAGGAGCTCAAAGAGCCCCGGACCGACCTTTTTCCCTGATACCGCCACCCGAAGGGGGTGGATGAACTGCGCCGCTTTGAGGCCTCGCCGCTCCGCCTCACTCCGTATAGCCTTTTCGATGGTTGCCGCGTCAAAGGGCTCAAGGTCCTTCAGAAGCTCATAAGAAGTCCTGAGAATCTCAGGCACTTTCTCCTCAAAGAGCACGCTCTCCACCGCCTGAGGGTCGTATTCGTAATACTCGGTGAAGAAGTACTCTGCCTCCTCAAGAATTTGTGCCACGTACCGGATGCGATCCCGCATGAGGGCCATAACCCTCCTGCAGTAGGCAGAAAATTCCGGCGTGAGGTCTTTTTCCGTAACCTTCCCCTGGCGCTTGAGGATGTCGATGAGGATTTCCGCAAGCCTTTCAGGGTCAGCTGCCCTGAGATAGACACCGTTCATCCAGTTGAGCTTATCAAGGTCAAAGACCGCAGCGTGCTTGGTGACCTGCTCGAGGGAGAACCGCTCGATGATTTCCTCCCGGGTAAAAATCTCCTTCTCCTCTTCCCCCGTTGCCCAGCTCAACCGGGCAAGGTAGTTCACCATGGCTTCAGGAAGGTACCCCATGTCCCGGTAGTAGGTCACCGATGGTGAACCGTGGCGCTTGCTCAGGCGGGTCCTGTCCTTTCCGAGAATCATGGGGATATGGGCAAACTGCGGACAGGGAAATCCAAAAGCCTCGTACAGTAGCACCTGACGAGGAGTATTGGAAATGTGGTCATCGCCCCGGATGACGTGGGTGATGCGCATGAGCGCATCGTCCACCACGCAGGCGAAATTGTACGTTGGCATGCCATCAGATTTCAGAATGACGAAATCGTCAAGCTCGCCGTTGTCGAAGGTCACATCCCCCCGAAGCATGTCCACAAAAGTCGTCGCTCCCTCAGGAATCCGGAAGCGCAGCACGGGCTTTCGCCCTTCCCGACGAAAAGCCTCCCGTTCCCTCGCACTTAAGTGGAGACAACGCCGGTCGTATCGCCAGCTCCCTCCCTGGGCGATGACTCGCTCTTTTCGCTCCTTCAGTTCCTCGGGGGTACAGAAACACTCGTAGGCTAGACCTTTTTGAAGGAGCTTCTCAGCGTACTCCCGGTACAGGTGCAGCCGCTGACTTTGGAAATACGGCCCATAAGGGCCGCCAACCTCCGGTCCTTCATCCCACAAAAGCCCAAGCCACCTGAGGCTCTCAAGGATAACCCGAACGGATTCCTCCGTCGAACGCGAAAGATCAGTATCCTCAATCCGGAGGACGAATACCCCCCCGTACTTTCGGGCGAAGGCCCAGTTGAAGAGCGCTGTGCGTGCTCCTCCAAGGTGTAAAAACCCTGTAGGGCTTGGCGCAAAGCGAACTCGAACAGTCTCCCTCACGGCTTTTCACTCCCCTTATCCTTTGGGACGACAAAGATACCCTCAGCCTCTGCAACCCTCTCTCCATCATAGAGGATTTCCCCCAAAGCCGCAACAATTCTTCCCTTTCGCCTCCGGACTCGCCCCCGAAGCATCAGGATTTTCTCTGTTGGGCAGGGTTTGAGGTACTTCACCCTGAGCGTCCCGGTGACGGCAGAAATCCCCACATGCTTTACGCTGTGGGACATCACTTCGTCAAGGAGCGACGCCACAATCCCCCCATGGACCACCCCGGCAAAGCCCTGCAGGTACCAGGGGACAACGGTTTCTGCCACCGTCCACCCATTTTCTTCCCGAAAGCGGAGCGAAAACCCGCGGGGATTTTGCTCCCCACAGAAGAAACACCTCCGGTCGTCCACAAATTCCACGAGCATCAACCTCCATCCTCAAACATTTCAGAGAGGAAGACGAATTCGTACTCCGGGTGTGGCTTTTCCAGGAAGCGCCTCAGCGCCTCATAGGTGACTTCCTTCGGATGCCCGATGGCCACGGCAAAGCCCGCTTTTCTCGCCACAGCCAGTGTCGTCTCGAGTTGTTTCAGGACATACTCAACGGTGGTCCCCCCATCAAGGAAAACATCCCGGCGAAGCGCCCGAACACCCATACCCTTCATCACCCGGAAGGCCACGGAACGTGGTGTGGTGAGACTGTCCAGAAAATAGGCGTTTTTCTCCCGGAGGACCAGGGCGCAAAGCGCCATTAAACGCTCATCCTGCGTGGCCCTGGAACCCTTGTGGTTGTTGAGGCCCCTTGCCTGGGGGATGCGCCGGAAAGCTTCTTCAAGCATCCGCACCACCTCTTCTTTGGGGGTGCCGCTTCGGAGCAAGAACCGCTCGCCCGAGTTCTCTCCTGGATCCATCGCTTCCATCGGGAAGTGGATGAGTACCTCCTTCCTGCTTTCCTCGGCCCGTCGGGCAAGATGCGGACCATACGGGAGGTGAGGGAACACCGCCACGTTGAGCTTGACCGGAAGGGAGAAAAACTTCTCCGCCATGGGCACATCGTACCCGATGTCGTCAATGACGATGGCGACCCGGAAAACCCGCCTGAGGCGAAGGTAGAAGCGGAACCACTCTTCTTCCCCCCAGAAAAGACGGTAGTCGTCATCCTCCACTGCTTTCCCCCAAAGGCCGAAAGGCCGCAGAGGAGCAAGGAGGGTTTCAAGGTGCTTCAGGAGACGTTCTCTCTGCCGAGCGTTCTCAAGAACTACCTCGACCTCAAAGGAAGGCCTTTCGGGAAGAGGGTAACGGAGAACCTGAAAGGAGAGGCTGTTCTTTCTGACCTCGTGGAGCACAAGAAGGGCGAGTTCCCTGCCTATCCCTCGAAAGAGCGCCCGGGAAAGGGCAGCCTGGCCTTCCTCAAAAAGTCGTGTTTCAAGTCCCAGGGCAAAGAGCACCACTCCCCAGGCTAAAAGTCCAACGAGGAAGATGAAAAGGAATCTACGAGGCCAGGGCATGGTCCTTGAGGAGTTTTTTGAGTTCCTGGATACCCCGCTTCAGCTGCTCATCTTCACCGCTTGCCAGGACATCAGGAACGAGTCCCTGACCGTTGATGTCCGTTCCATCGGCAAGGTAGTACTTGGAAACCGTGAAGATGATGCCCCCTCCGTGCGACAGGGGGGAGATTTCCTGAATAACACCCTTACCGAAGGTCTTCTCCCCCACAAGGAGGGCGTGGGCTGCAAGGCGGAGAATCCCTGCAAGGATTTCCGCGCCACTCGCCGTCCCCCGATTCACCAGGACCACCACAGGAGCCGAGACCAGGGGATGCACGAAGTTCGTGATCGTCTCGCGCTTGCCGTTTCGGTCCTCCACAAGGAGGAGTTTCTCCCCATAGGGCACGAAAAACCCTGCGGTGACAAGTGCTGCCGAAAGCAATCCCCCGGGGTTGTTGCGAAGGTCAAGGATGAATCCCGTCACTCCCTGTGCGATGAGGTCGGTGAGAACCTTCTGGACCTCATCGGCCGTTCGTCCGTGGAACTCGGAAATCCGTATAAGGCCGATACTCTCGGGGAGCACCTCGGCGCTCACGCTCTGGATTTTGATGACGCTTCGAACAATCTCCACGGTGATGTCCTCCGGAACCCCTTCTCGCCTCAAGGTGAGCACGACTTTGGTTCCCTCTGGCCCCCGCATCTTCTTCACCGCCTGGTCCAGGGACATGCCAAGGGTCGGCTCTCCGTCAATCGCCAGAATCACATCCCCTGCCTTCACCCCTGCTTTCTCTGCAGGAGAACCTGCAATAGGGGAGACCACGGTGAGCTTTTCATCCCGGATGGCAATAACAATCCCGATTCCCGAAAAAGCCCCTTCCAGGGTATCGCTGGTTTCAATCTTGTAGTCCTCGGGGTCAAGGTAACGGGCGTAAGGGTCCGGAAGGGCTCGAAGCACTCCCCGGATGGCTCCTTCAAGGAGTTTCTCCTCGTCCAAAGGCTCTTCCGAGTAGAACTTCTCCCGGATGAGGGAGATGGTTTCAAAGAGCGGCTCCCAGTTCTCAAAGCTTTTGTCCTTCCCAAGACCAAAGGCCAGGAATTCCCGCTCAAAGAAGAGCAGGAGTACCCCA
The DNA here is from genome assembly GCA_028275365.1 of Candidatus Caldatribacterium sp. Classification (GTDB taxonomy): domain Bacteria; phylum Atribacterota; class Atribacteria; order Atribacterales; family Caldatribacteriaceae; genus Caldatribacterium. The sequence goes on along the minus strand of JAPWUU010000061.1, from coordinate 1,215 downwards.
CACCCCACAAGAATCCCCAGAAATACCCGCAACCAGAGTCTTCTCCGCCCCATGCGCTCTTCACCTCGAATTCACTGAAGCCAGAGGAGAGGATCCTCCTCACGGGCGCTTGTACCCACCCGCACCTCAAAGTGTACCACTGGTCGTTCCACAAGGCCAGAGTCCCCGCTCAACGCAATGACCTGCCCTCCCCTGACCGTATCACCTGCTCGCACGCGAATCTCTCCAAGATGGGCGTACACGGTGACCAGGTCATTGCCGTGGTCGATAATGATGGTTTTTCCATACCCCCTGATGGTGCTCGCAAGAAGCACCACGCCGTCAGCTGCGGCATACACCGGGGTTCCCACCGGACAGGCGATGTCGACTCCAGGGTTGTAGAAGGTGATGCCGTAGCGGGCGTCCTTCCATTCTCCAAACCGGCGGAAGATCGTTCCTCCTGACACAGGCCAGAAGAGCCGCCCACGTTTTACTGGAGCCTGAAAAGGAGAGGGTGCCTTCTTTCTTGCCAGTTCCTCCCGGAGTCTAGCCAGGGTGGCCTCGAGGTTCTCTCGCGCCTGGACGAGATCCTTGCGGTTTTTCTCAAGACGGGCCCGATCGGTCTCCAGACGCCGAAGAATCTCCTCCCGAGCCTTCTTAAGCTCGGCAAGGCGTCGATTCTCAAGGACCAGCCGTTCTTTCAGCACCACCTCAAGGCGGATGCGCTGCTTGATCTCCTCGAGTTTCCTCGCAAGTTCTTTCTGCTTTCTTGAGGCCTCCTCGATGGTGCTGCTTTTTACCCTGAGGCACTGCGCAGCCCAGTAAGTATTGGCCTCCCACTCACCCGGGGAAACCCCACTGACGAGACTCCGCAGCACCACCTCACCGGTGTCCACCCGGTAAGCCCCTCTGGCGATTGCCTCCTGGCTGCTTTTCTCCTTAAGAATACCTCTCTGCAAGCTCTCCACTTCTTGCTCAAGCTGCTTCCTCTGCTTTTCTAAAGCAAGAATTCGCTCCCGGGATTTTGCGATGTCTGCCTCAGCGGCGGCAATCTGCTCTTCGAGCTTGGCAAGTTCACCGGAAAGATCCTTCGCGCTTGAAAGCACCCTCTTGAGCTCACCCTCAAGGCGTGCCTGTTCCTTCCGGAGTTCCTCGAGTTTTTTCGTCTGCAGGGCAATTTCGTCCTCGAGAGAGTCCGGACTTCCCAAAGCCCAGGGCGAGCACACAAAGAGCACG
>JAPWUU010000060.1 GCA_028275365.1 Candidatus Caldatribacterium sp. | reverse complement strand
GAAGACGCTGAAGAATACCTGGGGGAGAAAATCCAGGAGGCCGTTATCACCGTTCCGGCCTACTTCAACGATAGCCAGAGACAGGCGACCAAAGACGCAGGAAAAATCGCAGGACTCGACGTTAAACGCATCATTAACGAACCCACTGCAGCAGCCCTGGCGTACGGCCTTGGGAAGGGAAAGGAAGAAATCATCGCAGTGTACGACCTTGGAGGCGGAACGTTCGATATTTCTATCCTTGAAATCGGCGACGGTGTTTTCGAGGTCAAGGCGACCGCTGGGGATACATTCCTTGGCGGTGACGATTTCGACCGTCGACTCATGGACTACATCATCGAGGAATTCCGCAAAGATACGGGGATTGACCTCCGGGGCGATCAGATGGCGCTTCAGCGCCTGAAGGAGGCTGCGGAGAAGGCGAAGTGCGAGCTCTCTACAGCACTGCAGACAGAAATCAACCTTCCCTTCATCACCGCCGATGCCACTGGTCCAAAACACCTGGTCATGACCATTACCCGGGCGAAGCTCGAGCAACTCACCATTGACCTCATTGAGCGAACTATTGGGCCATGTGAACAGGCCATGCGTGACGCTGGTCTCAAACCTGAAGACATCGATGCGGTGATTCTCGTCGGTGGCATGACCCGGATGCCGAAAGTCCAGGAAATCGTGGAGAAAATCTTTAAGAAGGAGCCTCGCCGGGGTGTCAATCCTGACGAGGTTGTCGCCATGGGTGCGGCCATCCAGGCTGGAGTCCTTAAGGGAGAAGTGAAGGATGTCCTTCTCCTTGATGTCACACCTCTTTCCTTGGGCATCGAAACCCTTGGTGGAGTGTTCACAAAAATCATCGAGCGGAACACCACCATTCCGGTTTCGCGGAGCCAAATCTTCACTACTGCGGCAGATAACCAGACAACGGTGGAGATTCACGTTCTCCAGGGCGAACGACCCATGGCAAAGGACAACTTCTCCCTTGGCCGGTTCCAGCTCACCGGGATTCCTCCAGCTCCACGGGGTGTGCCACAGATTGAGGTGAAATTCGACATCGATGCCGATGGCATTCTCCATGTCTCGGCTAAGGACCTTGCAACGGGTAAGGAGCAGGCCATCACCATCAAGGCATCGAGCGGCCTCACCAAGGAGGAAATCGAGCGGATGATCAGGGAAGCCGAACTCTATGCTGAAGAGGACCGTCGCAAGAGGGAAGAAGCAGAACTCCGGAACCAGGCAGATAACCTCATCTATACGGTGGAAAAGACGCTCCGCGAATCGGGCGACCGGCTCTCAGGGAGCACAAGATCTCGTGTCGAGAGCGCACTGAACGCCTTGAAGGAGTCCTTGAAGGGCACCGATATCGCAGACATTCGTCGAAAGATGGACGACCTCCAATCGGCCTCGCACGTTATGGCTCAGGAGCTCTACCAGAAGGCAGCCCAGGGTGGGTCTTCGGGTGGATACTCCTCGGGGAGTAGCACTGCCGGGAGCACTCAGGATAACGTTGTGGATGCGGATTACCGGGTTGTGGATGGTGAAGGAAAGTAACAGAGAGAAAGCCCATATCCCCCGGGGATATGGGCTTTCTTTTTTTGTAGGGAGTGCTAAGGTGGGTGGGCAATGAAACGGGATTACTACGAGGTTCTTGGAGTTGACCGAAACGCAACCCAGGAGGAGATTAAAAAGGCATACCGTCGCCTGGCTCGCCAGTACCATCCCGACGTGAACCCCGGGGACAAAGAAGCAGCTGAGCGGTTCAAGGAGATTAACGAAGCCTACCAGGTTCTCTCTGACCCTGAGAAACGGGCTCTGTATGACCGTTTTGGGCACAGTGCTTTTGGGGGCGAGGCGCAGGCGGGGTATGGCGGTTTTGGGCCTGATTTTGAGATTTTCCGGGAGTTCACGGGTTTTGGGGATATCTTCGATTTCTTTTTCGGATCCGGAACGCAAACCCGGCGGAGGGAACGGGCGGCGCGGCCTGTTCGGGGTGAGGATGTCACGGTTGAGATCACACTGGAGTTTGAGGAAGCTGCGTTCGGTACCGAAAAGGAGATAACCTTCCGGCGCCTGGAGGAGTGCTCTGACTGCCAGGGGGTAGGAGGAAGGAGAAAGGTGTCCTGTGGCAATTGCCATGGTACGGGAGAAATACGCCACACTCAGACCTCTTTCTTTGGTTCCATCATTACATCCCGTCCATGCCCGTACTGTCAGGGCAGGGGCTGGGTAGTGGAGGAGACCTGCGCCACCTGTCGGGGTCGAGGGAAAGTCCAGAGGGAGCGAAGGATGAAGATCAAGGTTCCCCCTGGAGTGGATACAGGGTATCGCCTGCGGATCCCGGGAGAGGGAGGAACAGGTGAGCACGGAGGTCCTCCAGGGGATCTCTATGTCCTCGTGAAGGTGAGACCGCATCGATTCTTTGAACGGAGGGGGCAGGATCTCTACTATGACCTTGTTGTCACTTACGCCCAGCTCGTCCTTGGGGATGAAGTCGAGGTTCCCACCTTGCAGGGGAGTGAGAGGATCCGCATTCCTCCTGGAACAGAGAGCGGAACGCTTTTGCGTCTTCGCGGGAAGGGTCTTCCTGACCCACGGACGGGAACTCGGGGAGACCAGATTCTGCGGGTACGACTTTATGTCCCCCGGGGGGTCAGTGGGGAACACCGAAGGCTTTTAGAACGGCTTCTTGAGATCGAGCGTGGTGGTGTTCAGGAGGGGACCTCTGGGGAGAACCGGAAAGGAGGATTTTTTGACCGTCTGCGGGAAGCCTTCATCCACCCTGAGGAGTAACACCCATGGGTCGTTTTCTCTTCCACCCGATGCCCCAGGTTGGAGAAGTGATCGCGCTCTCTTCTGAGGAAACCCACCATCTCCGGGTGCAGCGAATTCCCCTCCGGACGCCTGTTCTCATTGGTGACGGCAGGGGAGGGCTGTATCGGGGGGTACTGCTCGAGAGAAGGGATGAGCATGCTCTGGTATTTATTGAGGAAAAGGTGGAAAATACGGTTCCTTCTTTTTCCCTCTCCGTCTGGCAAGGCTTTCTCAGAAGCCCGGCGCGGATGGACTGGATGATAGAGAAACTCGTTGAAATAGGGGTCACGGAGATTGGGTTCTTCCCTGCGGAACGCTCTGTAAAGGAGCGGGTTTCAAAGGACCGCATAGCGAGATGGGAGAAAATCATTGTGAGTGCCTGTAAGCAGTCCGGGAGGACTTGGTTTCCTACGGTACGGGTTTTTGCGTCGTGGGAAGACTTCCTTCGTGATCTCTCTGAAAAAAGGCAGCGAGTATTCCTTGCCGATGCCTCTTGTGGAGAGCAACTCCTTGACGTTCTCCGGAAAGGAGAGGTAGAGGATTCAATAGCACTGATTGTCGGTCCTGAAGGAGATTTCTCTGAGCGGGAGAAGGAAGCGCTCTCCAAGATAGGGGTATACCCGGTGTCTTTCGGGGAAAAGATTCTCCGCAGTGAGACCGCAGCGCTTTTTGGGGCATCGCTTCTTGTGGCCTTTATGGAGGGCAACCATGCGGGTAGGCGTGAAAACCCTCGGGTGTAAGGTGAACCAAGCAGAAAGTGACCTCCTGCTCTCAGGCTTTCGCGAGGCAGGTCTTGAAGTGGTTGACTTTGAAGAGGTTGCGGACTGCTACGTGATCAACAGCTGTGCAGTGACCGGTGAAGCAGAGCGCAAAACCCGGCAGTACGTTCGTCGGGCACTGCGGAGGAATCCAGAAGCCCTGGTGCTCCTTATCGGTTGCTGCGCCAAGGCCTGGCAGCGTCGTGGATACAGGCTCTCTGAGGAAAGGGTGGTTTTGCTCGCCTCAGACCAGAAAGAACAGGAGATTTGCCGATTCTTTGCCGAGCACTGGGGTATTGCTCTTTCTCTCCCCCCCTTTCCTCTCCCTTCTCGGTCCAGAGCCTGGGTGAAAGTCGAGGATGGGTGCGACCACTTCTGCAGTTTCTGCCTTGTGCCCTATCTCCGGGAGGGGGTAAAAAGCAGAAGTCCCGAAGACATCCTGCGAGAGGTTCAGTACCTTGAAGCCCAGGGAGTTCGGGAGGTGGTTCTCTGCGGAACGAACCTTGGGTACTTCGGTAGGGACCTGCAATCCGTAACGCTCATTGACCTTCTGGAGCTCCTTGTGCAGAACACCAGGGACGTTCGCTTTCGGCTGAGCTCTCTCGAGCCCTACCTCTTCTCAAGGGATTTCCTTCGCAGGTTCTTTGCCCTGGGAACGAGAATCTGCCCTCATTTGCACTTGCCACTCCAGAGCGGAAGCGATAGGATACTGGCGAAAATGTCTCGCGGGTATTCCTCTAAAGAATACGAGGTACTGGTGACGACCGCAAGGGCACTCTGTCCCCATGTGGCCATCACCACCGATGTTATCGTGGGGTTCCCGGGAGAGGAAGAGGAGGACTTTGAAGCAACTGTGCGTTTCTGTCAGACCATGGGCTTTTCGAGGATGCACGTTTTCGCCTTTTCTCCTCGGTCTGGTACCGCAGCTTTCGAATGGGAGAAGAGGGAGGGTATTCCTAAGCCCGAAAAGGAAAGAAGGGTACGACGCCTTATCGAGGTGGGGAGAGAGCTTTCCCGGCGATACCACCAGTCCTTTGTGGGCAAAAGGCTTGAGGTCCTCGTGGAATCTTGCGAGAATGGTGTAGGAGTGGGTCACTCGGAGAATTACATTGTCGTGCGGGTGGAAAATCCCCAGGGAACGTGGATAGGGAAAATTCTCCCGGTCCTTGTGGAGGGTGCTGACGACACCGGTGCTTGGGGGAGGGTGGTGGCAGAGTGAAAAACGCACTTTTTGGAGTTTTGTGCATGGCGTTGATGGTTTTTCTCGTCTTCCCCTTTGAAGCCTTTGGGGAGGAGGAACTCCGTGAACTTCGGATTGTGAGGTGCGTCCGTCCAAACCTTGTCATTGCCGAGGTTCTGGAAAAGGGGGAATTCAAGAGGGTTCGGGTGAAACTTGCTGGTGTTTCGTCTCCTCTTGAGAATCCCGAGGTATACCGTCTGGCTCTTTTCCGTCTGCGGGAACTGGTGGAAGGACAGAGAGTGCGCTTTGACTTTGCCCTGGGACATACTCCGAAAGAACACCCCTGGGTGGGGTACCTTTATGTGCAGCAGGATCCAGAGGAAGAACCCTGCATCGTCAACGCTGTGCTTCTCTGCGAAGGTCTTGTGACTCTTGACGAGAAAACCGCAGGGAGGAACCTCCTTGGGTATCTCCTAAGTATGCAGGAAAAAGCCAAGGAGGCAGGAGTCGGTCTTTGGAAGAAGGTTCCCAGAGGGTCCAAAAAGGAAACCGATGAGTGTCCCTCCTGCATCATTCGCTGAGGGTGGTATCAAGGAATTCTTGAAGGGCTCCAAGGTGGTCCAAAAGGTCAAGGAGTGTCACCCGATCGCGCAGGAATCGAGCGAAAAGACAGGCTTCACGAACCATCACAGGGGGAAACCCCAGAGTTTCGAAACTTGTGGGGATACCTGCCCGCTCGAGAAGGTGAAGAGGATTCAGAAGGGCAATTTTCTCTTCCACGGCCCGCTTGAGGGTGGAGAAGTTGATTTCTGGCCACAGAATGTTGAGCTTTTTTTGCGCCGGCTTTTCGATAAAGGGAAAGAGGGGACCGAAGTGGACTTTCAACGTTTCCTGGTCCACGGTGGCTTTCAGCCTTCCTCTCTGGGGGAGTTCTTCGGCGAGGAAGCGCTGGAAGAGGTTCCACACGATACAGGTTGCCGCTCCCACCCGTAGACCATGGAAAGAGGGATGCATGCCTCTGTGGAGGGCCATCATCTCAAGGTGATGGGCGATGAGGTGCTCCCCTCCTGAGGCAGGACGGGAATCCCCGATCATCTCCATGCTGAGCCCAGACTGGATGAGGGCCTGCGTGAGTACGGTGATAGCCTGCTCATCCCGTTGCTGTACCCCTTCGGCGTGGGCACTCAGGGCTTCCAGGAAAGAAACAGTGTGTTCCCAGAGGGCGTCGCAGAAATCCTCACCAAAGAGTACCCTGCGGATAGTCCAGTCAGCATTGGCGGTGATTTTTCCGACAAGGTCTGCAAAACCAGCCTGGATGAGTGAAAGGGGAGCACAGCAGAGGACTTCTGTGTCGGCAAAGAGCGCTACCGGAGGTGTGGCATCATAGGTCACCTTGTACCCCCCAACGAGCATCGGTGCGCCGGGGGACACGTACCCATCCATGGATGGAGCGGTGGCAACAGCCACATAGGGAAGACCCACCCTGTGGGCAATGAACTTCGTCAGGTCATTGATCACTCCCGACCCTACAGCTACGAGGAAGTCCGGCCGATGGAAGAGGAACTCCCCAACCTGGCTTCTGGCTTCCTCATCTGGTTCAAGGAAGGGGAAACGTTCCTGCTTTTTGAGAAGGCCAGGGATGACGGCAAAGCCATTCCGGGAAAGGAGGTCACACACCGATTTTCCCGCTGCCTCATAGGTTGCGTCGTCGAAAAGCACCAGAGCTTTTCCGCAAAAGCCAAGCTCCCTGAGAACTCCAGGCATATGGGCGAGAACGCCCTTGCCCACGAGAATCCTCTTCGTCCGAATCCTGTGGGTTTTACCACAGGAACAGGGGAAAGCTGTTCCAAGGAGAGTAAAAGGGTCTTTCCCCATTTCTCTCACCCCCTGATAGCTTGAGTCAATTCTTCAAGGGAAGTGAATACAAAGTCTGGCTGCCATGGAGAGGACCTGAGATCCTCACGGCGGGTTTCCCCGGTGAGTAGAAGAATGGTGGTGATGCCGGCTTGCTGTCCCATGGCAATGTCGGTGTACAGCCGGTCTCCGAGAATGGCGACTTCGTCTTTGCTTGCTCCCGTGCGCCAGAGAGCGTATTCTACCATTTCCGGATAGGGCTTCCCAAAGTACCGGGGGGTTCTCCCGGTTGCAGCTCTTATGGCCTCCACAATGGATCCGGCATCAATGAGCGGCTCGCTTTCTGTGGGGCAGTTGAGGTCGGGATGGGTGGCGAAGAACGGGATACCCCTTCGGAGGAAAACGCAGGCTTTTGCCAACCTGGAGTACGTGAGTGTTGTGTCAAAGCAGAGAACGAGGATATCTGGGTTCTCCTGAACCAGGATGAATCCAGCCCGCAGGAAGTCTATGCTCACCTCCCGAGGAGCAAGGAGGAACACTCTGGAACCGGGATGGTGCCTTTTCAGGTAGAAAATACAGGCATCGGTGGAGGTGATGATGTG
>JAPWUU010000059.1 GCA_028275365.1 Candidatus Caldatribacterium sp. | reverse complement strand
CTCCTTTTTCCTGGAACGTCGATCGTCGATTCTTGGAGAACTCGTCCGCCCGCTCCGGAGAGTCGCCTGCTACATCCCTGGAGGGCGGTTCGCCTATCCGTCTTCCTGCCTCATGACGGTTATTCCAGCACAGATTGCAGGCGTTCAGGAAATCGCTCTCCTCACCCCTCCTCGAAAAGACGGAAGCGCCCACACGGAAGTCCTTGCCGCTGCCTTTTTCCTCGGCGTACAGGAGGTGTACCGCGTTGGAGGCGCCCAGGCCATAGCAGCAGCCTGCTTTGGGACCGAGAGTATCCCTCCTGTAGAGAAAATCGTGGGACCGGGGAACATCTACGTCACCGCGGCCAAAAAGCGCCTTCAGGGCATCGTGGGCATTGACGGTCTTGCTGGTCCTTCGGAAGTGGCCATCATCGCCGACCACAGTGCCCCTCCCGAGTGGGTTGCCCTGGACCTCCTCGCGCAGGCCGAGCACGACCCTCTTGCCACAAGTGTGCTTTTCTCTCCAAGCGAGGCTCTGCTTCTTGAGGTGAAAAAACACCTTGAGCGGGAAATCGCCAACGCCCCTTCATCCTTTGGGCAGACGCAACCGCTTTTTCTCTACCAGGTAGAGGACTTGGAGGTTGCCCTTGCTGCGGTGAACCTCCTTGCCCCCGAACACGTGGAAGTCATGACCAAAGACCCCCTTGCCCTTCTCCCGCGCCTTCAGAAAGGAGGAGCGATTTTCCTCGGGCCGTACGCTCCGGTGGCCCTGGGAGACTACGGGTACGGACCGAACCACGTGCTGCCCACATGGGGGACGGCTGTTTTCTCTTCGCCCCTTTCTGTGCGGGACTTCTACACCTTCTCCTCCTTTATCTTCCCCTCCCCCCACGACCCCACCCTCGAGTACGAAACCTACGCTCACCTTGCCCGTGAAGAAGGCCTCTTTTTCCACCGGAGGTCTCTACTCGCCCGGGTGGGAAAGAAGCTCCTCACGGACATCGAACGGGAATGGGAGAGGACCTGAGGGTCCTCTCCCTACTGGAACATCTCCTCCAGGAAAACCGGGAGCACAAAAGCGGCCCGGTGAATCCGGGAAGAATAATACCGGGTCGGGAAGGGCAGGTCTCTCCCGCTCTGGGATGGGTCGTACTTTTTGGAGGCGATGACGTAACTCCACACACCTCCGGGGTACGTGGGGACGAGACCCCAGTACAGGCGGAGGATGGGAAAAACCCCAAGGTGCTTCCAGAGCTTTTTGACCCGTTCAGCCTCAAAAAAGGGCGGTTCCATCTGGGAAACGAGAATCCCATCGGGAGAAAGGCGGTCGTAAGCTCTTTGGTAAAATTCCGGAGAAAAGAGGGGTTCAGCAACACCCCGAGGAAGAGGATCTGTGGAGTCCATGATGATGACGTCAAAGATTTCATCGGTCCTTGTAATGTACTCTGCCGCATCCCCGATATAGACCCGGAGACGGGGATCGTCCCACTTGCCAAGTTGGGGGAAGTACTTCTGGCAGAGCTCGATGACCCCTTCGTCGATGTCGACAAGCACAACCTCTTCCACGGGATGTTTCAGGACCTCCCGCGCTGCTCCACCATCACCACCCCCAACGATGAAGACTCTGCGAGGATGAGGGTGCGTCACCATGGCAGGGTGGACGAGCATCTCATGGTACATGAACTCGTCTCTCTCCGTGGTCTGTACAATGCCGTCAAGGAGGAGGACCTTTCCGTAGAGGTAGGTATCGATAATAGCGATTTCCTGGAACTTCGTCCGCCCCACAAAGAGCGTCTCCTTCACTTTGAGAGCCATCTGGTAGTTCTCAATGTAGTTCTGGACGTACCAGAGTTCCATTCCGCTTGCCCACTCCTCTCTCGAGCTCCACAACCCTCACGTCTTGAGGCACAAAGTACCGCTCAATCAGGGGCACACTGGCTTTGGGGTCACAAGATGCACCAAGAAAAACATCCAGCGCTGCGTACCCGTACTCCGGCCAGGTATGGATGGCAACGTGAGACTCCGGCATTACTAAAAGTCCGCTCAGACCGTACGGCTCGAACTGATACACATGAAGCGCAAGAATTTCCTTCCCGTAGGTGGCGGCAAGGTCCCGAAAAAAATCCTCAACCCGCTGAGCATCGTTGAGGAGCCGGGATCCCACAATCTCCACCAGAAGATGCCGCGCCACCGCCTCTGCGTGCAATATCCTCACCCCCTCATTCCCGCAACAAGGAGACATCTTGCTGCACTGCGATCCCGGCGAAAGGAACACAAGAGGTCCTCTTCACAGCATGTACAGAGCGAACTCACCTCAAGGTGTTCCCTCAAAAGTCCCCGTGCCAGGAGATCCTCTGCCACGATGCCCTTCAGGTCCACAAAGGTCCTCCCCGCCCGGCGCTCAACAAAGGCCTCGCGTTCCCTTCCCAGAGCTTCAAGGACGTCCTCCCCAACTTCAAAGCAACACGGACCGATGGCAGGGCCCACACCAGCCCAGATTGCAGAGGGCGAAGCAGAAAACAGCCTCTCCATCGCCTCCACAACCCGGATGTGAATTCCCCGGGCAACCCCCCTCCACCCGGCATGGACTAAAGCCACCACTTCTTGCTCCGGAGCAAAGAGCAAAAGGGGTACGCAGTCGGCAACGAGGATCCCGAGGTACTGGTTCTTCTTTCCGGCAAGCAGTGCATCAACCATACGGCAAGAAGCATTGTACCACAGTTTCTCCTCGAAAACGAGGAAATCCGCCCCGTGAACCTGGGAAGGAACAAAAATAGGACCTGTACCGAAAAGTCTTGCAATGGCTTCCCGGCCGCTCTCCGTGCAAACATCGTAGGGCGTGCGGCGGGTCACAAAGAAGTGTTCAAGTTGCGGAAAACGAAGAAGCGATGTGAAGCGAAGGACCAGAACACCTCCACGTTCCTCAAGCTGCATAGGACGTTATGCTGCTCCATCCAAGGCACGGCGGTACGACCGCACGAGAGCAGCGAATCCCTCCATCCAGGTTGCTGTGTCTCTGTTACGTATAATGTACTCAAGAAGTGCCGACCCCACAATAACCCCATCAGTGTACTCGGCAAGGGTCGCCGCCTGGCGAGGATTATGGATGCCAAATCCAGGAAGAACGAGCGCCGAGGTATGGCGCCGGATACAGGCAACGCGCTCCTTAAGCGCCGAAAAATCCACCTCCGTCTTCCCTGTCACACCTTTTCCCGAAACAAGGTACACAAAACCTTCGCTGACTTCAGCAATACGCCGGACCCGCTCGAGAGGAGAGGTCACCGAGGCAAGGAGGATTCGGGAGAGCAACCCCTGGGCTTCTTTGAGGAAATCCCAGGCCTCAAGGGGGAAATCAGCGACAATGAGGCCTCGAAATCCGACCTCCCGGAAATCGCGGGCGAACCTCCCCACCCCGTACTGGAGCACGATGTTCCCATAGGTCATGGCAATGAGGGGGATGGAAAGACTGACACCAGCCATCACCTCAACGACAAGAGGAGGCGTAACACCCTGCTTGAGGGCTGCAAAAGACGTCGTCTGAATCACCGGTCCATCGGCCACGGGGTCTGAGTGAGGAATGCCAACCTCCACCGCATCGGCCCCCTCTTCCTCACAGATTCGAAGAAGGGTGCAGAAGCTCGAAACGTCGGGGTATCCAAAGGTCAGATACGGAACGAAGAGCTTCCTTTTCTTCTTTTCGAGGGCTTCGCGTAGCGGGTCCATGATTACGCCTCCTTTGCCAGAGACCGCATAACGACTTCGACGTCTTTATCGCCTCTGCCGGAAAGGCACACGAGCACAGTAGCCTCCCTCGGCAGGGAAGGAGCAATCTTTACGGCATACGCCAGGGCGTGAGCGCTCTCCAGTGCCGGAATAATGCCCTCCGTGCGGGCAAGAAGACAAAAGGCCTCTTGAGCCTCTTCGTCGGTGGCCGTCACGTACTGCGCTCTTCCTGTTTTTGCGAGAAAGGCATGCTCGGGACCCACCCCAGGGTAGTCAAGACCAGCAGCAATGGAATGGGTTTCCTGGATTTGCCCGAACTCATCTTGAAGGAGAAGGCTCATACTCCCGTGAAGAACACCCTTCCTCCCCCGCCCGATGCTTGCGGCATGCTTCCCCGTCTCAAGACCAAGACCTCCCGCCTCAACACCCACAAGGCGCACATCTCCATAGGGCAAGAAGGCCGAAAATATCCCTATTGCATTGCTTCCCCCACCGACACAGGCGATGACGTAATCCGGAAGCCTTCCTTCTCGCTCGAGGAACTGCTCTTTCGCCTCCCTACCGATAACAGACTGGAAATCCCGAACCATGGTGGGGTATGGATGAGGACCAACAACAGACCCAATGACGTAATGGGTAGTGTCCACGTTCCGAACCCAATCACGCAAGGCCTCGTTGATAGCGTCCTTCAGAGTCTGGCTTCCAGAATACACGGGAATAACCTGGGCTCCGAGGACCTGCATTCTGAAGACGTTGAGCTTCTGCCGCTCAACATCCACAGCCCCCATGTACACCTGGCATTCAAGCCCAAGAAGGGCGCAGGCCGTGGCCGTGGCTACACCGTGTTGTCCAGCTCCCGTCTCAGCAATGACGCGTTTCTTGCCCATTTTCTTGGCCAGAAGCACCTGCCCCAGGGTGTTATTCAACTTGTGGGATCCCGTGTGGTTGAGGTCTTCCCGCTTCAGGTAAATCCTTGCTCCCCCGAGTTCCCTGCTAAGCCTTGCGGCGTACGTGAGGGGAGTAGGCCGTCCAGCGTACGTCGTGAGGTACAGCTTGAGCTCCTCCTGGAACTCCGGGTCGTTCCGATAGTACTCGTACGCCTCTTCAAGCTCTTCAAGAGGATGTACCAGCGTCTCCGGCACAAACCTTCCTCCGAACTCGCCGAAAAACCACTTCTCCATGCAATTCACCTTCCCCGCAAAAGTCCAAGGAGTTCCCGTACTTTCCGGATATCTTTCCTTCCAGGAGCAATCTCAAAACCGCTGTTCACGTCAAGGGCAAAGGGACGGAAAACGCGCAAAAGATGGGGAATGTTCTCGAGGGTAAGCCCTCCGGCAACAATGGCGGGGCAGGGAGCGGCCGAAATAAAAGGAGCGACCACCTCCCACCGAAAAACTTCCCCCGTACCTCCTCGCTTTCCGCCCTTCAGGGTGTCAAAGAGCACATAGGACACCCTGGGGAGGTACTCCTCCACCTCTTTGAGGGAGAACCCTTCGCCAACTCCGAAGGCCTTGATCACTCTACCTCCGAGGCGCTCGCAGAACGCAGGGTCCTCGTCTCCATGGAGCTGGACGAGGTCAAGCCCACAGAAATCCCGAATGCCCTGAACTTCCCGAATGCTGGAATTCTGGAACACTCCTACCGTGAGCACTTTTCCTCGCAGGCGTTCAACAATCTCCCGTACCGTTTCCGGATGGACAAAGCGAGGGCTTTCGGGGACGAAAATGAATCCCAATGCCCACACCCCCAGGAAAGTGAGGGCCAAAGCGTCTTCTGCCTGGGTGATCCCGCACACCTTAACAGCAGGCAATTTCCCTCTCTCCTCTCAGCTCAAGGAGTGTCTTTTGGGGATTCCGGGACATTAGGAGAGCTTCTCCGACGAGGAAGTTCCGTACCCCCGCCTCAAGGAGCATCTCCACGTCCTCACGGGTGTGGATGCCGCTTTCGGCAATGACCACCGTCCCTTCGGGAATGAGGGGAAGAAGCCTGAGGGTTGTTGCAAGCGACACCCGAAAAGTCGCAAGATCCCGATTGTTGATGCCGATGACTCTGGCAGAGGCAAAGAGGGCCTTTTGGAGATCCCCCTCATCGTGGACCTCAACGACCGGAACAAGTCCAAGGAGTTCCGCAAGCTCCACAAAGCGCTTCAGACGCTCCCTGGAGACAATGCGGGCAATGAGAAGGATTGCCCGAGCACCGGCTTCCGCCGTTTCATAAATCTGGGTTTCCTCAAGCACGAAATCCTTTCGTAGTACCGGAAGGCGGGTCTTTGTCACAACCTCCCGGAGCAACTCAAGACTCCCCTGGAAATGGTCTTCCTCGGTCACCACAGAGATGGCCCGGGCACCTCCTTCCTCGTAGAGGGCGAGGAAACGGGGAACGTCCTGAAGGGTGATGAATCTCCCTCTTGAGGGTGAGGCAAGCTTGATCTCGGCGATGATGTGGGGATGGGGATCCTGGAGGGAGGTAAGGAAACTGCTTTTCGTCGAAGTCGCAAAGATTCGGGCAATTTCGGAAGGCAGATAAGGCCTTTCCCGCGCAAGGAGCCGCCGCTTTTTTGCCGTCACAATGGCCTCAAGAATGCCTTCCATGCTCTCCACCCTCCCTCATTCTCCGTGCCACTCCAAGCAGTTCCTCCACCCGTTCCAGGGCCCGTCCGCTGTCAATGGCTTTCTCGACCTTCTGCACGGCTTCGGTCAGGGTCCTGGCTCTCTCGCTCAACCACACAAGGAACGCCGCATTCACAACCAGGGCATCGCGATGGGCTCCCCGCACCTCCCCAGAGAGAATGTCGAGGAAGAGACGGGCATTCTCTGCAGGATCCCCTCCCTGGATTTCTTCCACAGGGTATTCCGGAAAACCAACCTCGTGAGGGTGGAAGGTCAAGGGAGAGATCCTCCCCTCCTCTACGAGGAGACAGCAAGTTTTTCCGCTCACACTGACCTCATCCACCCCGGGTTCGCCCCACACCACAAGCCCCCTCCGCACCCCAAAGAGGGATAGCACATAGGCCACCGGTTCAAGGAGCTTTGGATCGTATACTCCGACCATCTTGTACGCCACGGAGCAGGGTGTAGTGAGGGGACCCAAGATATTGAACACCGTCCGCACCTTGAGCTCCCTTCGTACTCCCTGAATTGCCCGCATGGCGGGGTGGTACAAAGGAGCGTATAGGAAGGCAAAACCGGTTTCTGCGAAAAGGCGCTCCATGGCGTCCTTGGCAAGGTCAATGGGAAAGCCGAGATGCTCCAGGAAATCGGCGCTTCCTGAGCGGCTTGAAACCGAACGATTGCCATGCTTCACAACGGGCACACCCAATGCAAAGGCCAAAAGCGCTGCTCCTGTGGAAATGTTCAGCGTACCCCGTCCATCGCCCCCGGTACCACAGTTGTCGGCAGCAAGGCATCCCGCAGGGATGAGGAAGGGGGTGGCGAAATCGCGCATGGCCCGTGCAAAACCGAGGAGCTCTTCTTTGCGCTCGCCCCGAACCCGCAGAA